>JAFIEW010000034.1 GCA_020832375.1 Cyclobacteriaceae bacterium | reverse complement strand
TTTTCTTTCTTTCATAACTTTACTTTTTGTGTAACGCTATTTTAGGACGGGACATAAGTCAAATAAAAAGACTCTAATTGCTAAGTTTAGAGTCTTTTTATATTTTTAAATATTTACATGGCGCTCTGCATGGTAAGAGGAGCGTACTAATGGCCCTGATTCCACGTATTTTAAACCTCTTTTTAAACCTTCCTCTCTATACATATCAAATATTTCGGGATGTATAAATTCCGCAACCTCAATGTGCATTTTAGTAGGTTGTAAATACTGACCTAGAGTAAGGATGTCACAGCCGTGAGCAGCAAGATCGTCCATTGCTTTGAATACCTCTTCTTGTGTTTCTCCAAGACCTAGCATTATACCTGTTTTTGTTCTCTTTCCGTATTCTTTGGTACGTTTAATTTGTTCTAAGCTTCTTGCGTATTTTGCTTGTGGACGAACTGGGCGATAGAGTCTTTCAACTGTTTCCATATTGTGAGAGACTACCTCCTGGCCTGCACTGATCATTCTTTCCAAAGCCGACCAAGTTCCTTTGACATCAGGTATGAGGGTTTCTATCGTGGTTTGAGGGCTTTGGTTTTTCACCTCTCTTACTGTCTGATACCATATTTCAGCACCTCTATCTTTTAGTTCGTCACGGTTTACAGAGGTAATTACAGCATGTTTTACTCCCATGAGGCGAATAGCCTCAGCTACACGTCTGGGTTCTTCCTCATCATATTCTGGTGGACGACCAGTTGCCACAGCACAAAATGAACAACTTCTAGTACATACATTACCTAAAATCATAAAGGTGGCTGTTCCAGCACCCCAACACTCTCCCATATTAGGACAGTTACCACTTTCACAAATGGTATGTAGTTTATATTCATCTACTAGCTTACGAACTTTCGCGTATTCTTTACCTACAGGTAATTTTACTCTTAGCCAATTTGGCTTTTTAGTCTTTTTTGTAGCTTCTTTTGGTACTACTGGTAATTCAATCATATGTAGCTTTGATTACTTACTAATACTCATTTTTTCTTTCCACTTTAACAAATCTGATGGTAAAAGCATTCATTTTTATCTTCTCGAACCATAAAAGAATGTGAGATATGCTGCGGTAAAGACAGCATCATTTTGTACTGTTGGCATGATGACCATTTCATTTGGAAAAGCTTCCAAAGTAAAACCCGCCTCAAACCCTGTGACGCTTTTTTTGAAGACCCCAAACTCAAAGCTCAAGCCAGCTTTTAAATTAACACCCAAATTGACGTCAGATTCAAAGATTCCTCTTATTATTCCTGTGGTACCTAAGATTCTTTCACCAGAGTGGATTTCAGGGTCTTGCACCACTCTTCTACCACCTCTTGTGCCTGATTCAGCATAATTGATGTAGTAGGGTGCTAAAAGGCCTAAACTAGGTCCCGCTGCAAATACAGCGTTTACTTGTATACCCTGTTGAGCAGCCTTTTTGAAAAGGACTATTTCTCTACCATATTGAGGTCTAATGCTGTATAAATAATTACTTTTTCCTAATACAAACCGACTCCCAGTTAAAAAAGAAGTGGCTCTTATCTCTTTTGGATGGGTAATATTCATTATTTCAACACCAAATGTTTGATAGTGACGAGCGTTGATAGCCGTACTATATTTAAAGGTTGCACCTCCGATAAGTCCCCCTCTTGTGTTTTTGTTGATACCCCACGTCATTTCAGATCCATAGTCGAATTTATCCTTCTCCTGAGCTATCAATACCTCTGGGATAATGAGTATGTATAAGAAAAGAGTTAATAGAGTGGTGATATATATCCTCATATTTACAAAATAAGTAAAGTTTTTTCGATATCCTTGTCTATAAAGCTATTTTTTAAGATAAAATGTTTCATTTTTGCAAAAAAATCAATCTAAAAAAATGACAAAATTTTCTTCTGAATATTTAGGCCAATTACGAACTTCAATTACTCATTTGCAATCAGGTGAGACCATCACTACCGATGCGCCCAAAGATAATCAGGGTGAGGGGAAATATTTTTCTCCTACTGACCTTGTTGCTGCCGCTTTAGGTAGTTGCATGGTCACAATCATCGGCATTAAAGCAAACTCATTAAATTTAAAAATCACTTCTATCACATGGGAGTCGGAAAAAATAATGGATACTAACCCGCGCCGGATATCTCAGGTAAAATTAGATATTAATATGGAGTTTGAAGAAATCACTGAAAAGCAAAAGGAGCAGATAGTCAGAGCAGCTGAAAGTTGTCCTGTAGCTATGTCTTTACATGCTGATCTTAAGCAAAATGTAAACTTTAATTTTAAAAACGCTTAAAGTTTATTTGATGAAAAACTTTAATTACAAAAAGTTCTTCGATCCTTTTTAACTAATTATTACTTTTAGAAAGGTCAGCTGAATAAAAAAGCACTTTGATCAAAGTGCTTTTTTTAATGCCTCAAAGTTTATACCCATGTGTGATTCATGAAAAATACACTCTTGATCTTTGATTAAAAGCACCTGAGGTGATTCATGCATTACTCCAAATTCTGAAGCAACAGCATTGCTAAGATTCCTGTAAGAAATAAGGTCCAGAAAGTATGTTTTTATACTTATTCCATCCTCCCAGCCTCTTTCTAGTCTATTCAGAGCCATACTGCTAATAGAGCAGCGTGTACTATGCTTGTATATAAGTACTGGCTCAGAAAGGGATGCCTGTTTAATATCTTGTATCTGATATTCTTCTTTTAAATTAATCCAATTCATTCGTATTTGTTTTATGGGTTCCAAATTTTCGCTTCTCGTGAGTCGTAGCGTGGCTTTTTGGGTTTCTTTCTTAAATTTTTTGGGGATGCAGGGCTACTAAACAATCCTCTCCAAAATTCAGTGATCTTATTTCTTTTGTTCACTGGTTTTTGTTCACGGCTTTTAATTCTATAGTAGGTACTAGCGCTGGAGTGTCTACCTTTACCTGTTCTGTTTATTCGTTTGTAAGATACGCCAAACTCCCCAACATTACTTACTTTAAGTCGCTGCCTTCTCTCTCGGCTAATTCCCCTTGCATTTTGGCTGAATTTTCTCTCCCCAAATTGAGTTACACTCCTAGGGGCTACTTTTTTCTTTCTCAGCTTCCTTTCTCCGCTCAACTCACTACTAATCGAACGTGTTTCTATTTTTACTCGTTTTATTTTCCTTTCGCCCGTTTGTTTTGCTGATATACTTCTTATAGCTACTTTTTCCTTTCTTAGTTTTCTTTCACCAAACTCTTCAGATGAAACGCTGCGGGGTTTTGTTTCTGTTTTTCGTAGTTTACGTTCACCCGTGTATTTGCCACTAATTGATCGGGGTACCATCTTTTCTTTCCTTACTTTTCTTTCTCCGAACATCTTTGCGCTTACTGAACGAACTTCAACCTGATTGACCCGTAATTTTCGCTCTCCTGTGCTTTGACCACTGATGCTTCTAGGATTAATACTAACTTTTGATAGTCTACGCTCCCCTGTATTCTCAACGCTTATGCTTCTAGGCTTTACACTGATCTTTGCTAACCTCCGTTCACCCGTTTGCTTTCGAGAAATACTGCGTGGTATTACTTTTTCCCTTCCCACTTTCCTCTCTCCAAAAACATCAGCCGATATACTTTTTGTTTGAATTTTTTGTTTTCTAAGACTCCTTTCTCCAAAAATAGAAATCGATCTTGGTGAGTTCGCCGTAATAGCCCCTGATCCTTCCCCAAATATAGAAGCGCTAACACTTCTAGGCTTGATGTTTACCTTTGATAGACTTCTTTCGCCAAAAATAGGAGCTGAGCGAGGGGGAGATGCCATTATAGCGCCCGATCCTTCTCCGAAAATTGATGAACTGATGCTGCGAGGTGAAAATGTTTGCCTCTTCACATTGGCAGATCCAAACGGCTCGCTAACGGCTATTCCTGAACCTGAAAATGATGTTCTGTCTGACCATAGCTTGGCACTTTTGGATGGAGGGTAGTATCCTTCCCAAGATTTACCTCTTTCACCAAAAAATCGGTTACCGACTGTAGATGGACGCTTATTCTGACTACGTAATAAACGTTCTCCAAAAATTTTTTCACTCACACTAATCCCTCTATTAGGATCTTTCATCTGAGCTCTTGGTGGTGGGGCGTTCTGACCTGTCAGACTTCGTTGTTTCTTGCTATTCAAATTTCTTCCTACTTTATCTCGATCTTTAGATGACTGACCTAGCAGTTCGTCAACTGATAGTAATAGCATCCCAACAATCAATAGAATGATAAAAGAAGTAGGTCGATATATGATCTTTTTTTTCAAAAGTTGTCTTCGTTCACTTAATAGTAAAAGCGGCTTATATGATCACTTGAAAGTATAAGCCGTTTTGATCAATAATACCCAAAGGTAATTACTAATAATTTAATAATTTAGTGATCGCTTCATTGACTCTAGCGGATGCTAAAAAATCAGCTTCTAAAGCAGCGGCAAAAGGTACAGGGGTATCAAGCGATCCTAGCCTTGCCACGGGTGCATCCAAATGTTCAAAACAATGCTCTGCTATCCATGCTGCAATTTCACCTCCAATACCCCCAGTTTGACAGTCCTCGTGTAGTATAAGTACTCGATTGGTCTTTTTGATGCTATTCTCAACAGCTTCTTTATCCCAAGGTAATAAGGTGCGCAGGTCGATAATTTCGATACTATGTTCTTTAAGTTCTTCCGCAGCTGCAAGAGCCCAATGCACACCCATGCCATAAGTTATAATGCTTAAGTCACTTCCTACTCTCTCTATTCGTGCCTTTCCTATTGGTGTGTAGTAAGACGACTTGCTTACCTCTGCTCGACTGCTTCGGTATAGTTTCTTATGTTCAAAATATAAGACTGGGTTAGGGTCATTTATAGCGCTTAGCAGTAAACCCTTTGCATCTATAGGGTTGGAGGGGTATACAATTTTTAAACCCGGAGTATGAAAAAACCAAGCCTCATTACTTTGACTATGAAAGGGTCCTGCCCCCACACCAGCACCTGTAGGCATTCGAATTACCACGTCGGCTGATTGCCCCCACCGATAGTGTATTTTAGCTAAGTTGTTGACAATTTGATTGAATCCACAGCTTACAAAGTCTGCAAACTGCATTTCCACCATTGATTTTTTTCCAGCTATTGAAAGACCCAACGCTACACCAATGATGGCTGATTCGCACAATGGCGTATTGCGAACGCGTTCTTTTCCATAATTTTCTACGAATCCTTCTGTTATTTTAAAAACTCCGCCATATTCTGCAATATCTTGGCCCATCAATATTAAATCAGGATGGATCTGCATAGCTTGGTTGAGCCCCTCAGAGATGGCATCAACATATCTTATTTCTTCCTTTGCTTCGAAACCAGTATCTTTATCTTCAGGCGGTTCTACGCTTGCGTAGATGTCATTAAGCTCTTCCATTATGTTGGATCGAACAGGCTCATAGCCGTAAGCTTTTTTTAACCCTGTTTCTATTTTATAAGTATTACGTTTTCTAATCGTCATGAGCATCTGTTCATTGAGAATGCCCTCTTCGATGAGGTAGTTTTGATAATTGACTACAGGGTCTTTTTTAGCCCACTCGTCAAAAAGTTCTTGAGGTACATATTTAGTACCTGAGGCTTCCTCATGACCACGCATACGGAAAGTAATCGCCTCAACAAGTACTGGTTCTGGGTTTTCGCGGATTTCTTCATTGAGCTTGCGGATGGTGTCGTATACTTCCAGAATATTATTACCATCTATTTTTACAGCCCTCATGCCATAGCCGGGGCCTTTGTCTATGAAGTTTTTGAATCTAAATTGTTCTTCGGAGGGTGTGGATAGCCCATAGCCATTATTCTCAATTAAGAATATAACAGGAAGTTGCCATACCGCAGCGACATTGAGTGCTTCGTGGAAATCACCTTCGCTGCTGGCGCCATCCCCACTAAAAACTAAAGTGGACTTTTCTTTACCGTCTAGTAGGTTGGCCAAGGCGATTCCGTCAGCAAGTGCCATCTGAGGTCCTAGGTGGCTGATCATCCCTACGATATGATGCTCCAATGTGCCAAAATGAAAGGATCTATCTCTGCCTTTTGTAAAGCCCTCTTTCTTGCCTTGGAACTGAGCAAAAAGGCGGTCGAGAGGGATGTTTCTTGCTGTGAAAACACCTAAATTTCTATGCATAGGCAGGATAAACTCACTAGTATTCATGGCCATAGCAGCTCCCACCGAGATGGCCTCTTGACCTATACCACTGAACCATTTACTAATTTTTCCCTGCCGAAGAAGAATCAGCATTTTTTCTTCTATCATTCGAGGGAGCAGGAGCGCTTCAAAAAGCTCGAGATGTTCGGAATTGCTAAGAGAGTAGTCGTGGTACTTTATAGGATGTTGTATGGTGGTCATAGCCTTTTTGTTTTTTCTTCGATATATCTAATTGATACACTTTGCTATTTTTCTTGATTATTACTTATAGGTTTATCAAATTACCCATTAATGTTTGTGAAGTATAACTTCATCAATTTCTTGCTGAATTATGGGCATTCGAGTGGGTAATTACCTCTTGAAGCTTTCGTTTTTTTGCCTATAGAAGAATCCGTGAAATGAGGTTTGTTTTTAGCTTACTTCTTGACAACTAAAAAGGTAAGTTCGATACATCTATGTTTCCTCCCGACAAGATGATACCTACTTTCTTATTTTTAAATTTCTCTTTATGCTTTAGCAGTACTGCCACCGGCACGGCGCAGGAAGGCTCAATGATTACTTTCATACGTTCGTATACTGCCCTCATTGCTACGATAATTTCGCTATCACTTACTGTGTGTATCTCTTTGACATGAGTTTTAATGATTTCAAAATTAAGCTTACCCAAGGTAGTCAGTAGTCCATCGGCTATGGTTGAGGGCTGATGTTCTTTTACTCGTTCTCCACTGTATAAACTTCTGTAAGCATCGTCAGCACCAGATGGTTCTGCACCAATAACTTGCGTTTTTGGTGAAAAATAATGCGCGGCCAACGCGCTACCAGCAAGTAATCCGCCACCCCCTACAGGCACTATGATGAAGTCTAGTGTTAGATCGTCAAGTAGTTCCATTGCAGCGGTTGCTTGTCCCGCAATAATATGAGGATGGTCATACGGTGGTATAAAAATGGCATCGGTATCCCGTTGTACTTGTTCAAGTGTTTTTTCTCTAGCCGCTAAAGTTGGCTGGCAGATGATGATCTGACCGTCGTATTCTTTCACTGCGGCTTTTTTAACTTCAGGTGCATTGGAAGGCATTACAATATAGGCTGGGATTTTCTCGATCTGTGCTGATCGAGCAAGTGCTTGTGCATGATTACCACTACTATGTGTGCATACTCCCTTCTTTTTTTGCTTATCGGTAAGTTTACTCACTGCATAGGCGGCCCCACGCATTTTGAAAGCACCCGCTTTTTGAAAATTTTCAGCTTTAAAGTATACATTTCCACCCACCTGATCATCAAAATACTGTGAATCAAGTACTGGTGTTCGGTGTATGTATGGCGCAATAGCTTCAAAAGCTTCTTCTAAATCTTCTTTAGAGGGAAATTTATTCATGCTCGTTGTCTTTTCAATTCTCTCAAAAATAGTAAAAGTTCTTCATTTTTTTAGATTTTGATAGCTGTTGACAATTTGTAGTTCAATACCTCTTTGATCAGCATGACTGAAGCTCGTAGTAATATTTTTGTTTTCGAGGAATGATAACTCAAATCAGCATCCCACAAAAATAGAAAAGTTACCGCTAGCCTAGGGTGCATGAGTTTAAAGCCTATTTTTAAATCTTTATACTTTTCAAAAAACTATCTTTTTATTGCCTGCCATCATCTTTTACAGATGTATAATGATAGTTAAAAGCATCATTTCTATTGACATACTTTTTATAGAAAGATGAGAGATTATTTTATCTTTGTCATCAGTCAAGATATATACCTCCTTGTACCCATTGCTTATATAATCCTAGAAACCCCAATTAAAATGAACACGTCTCAAGCTGAGAAAAAGATAACAGAGCTAAGGGATATCATTGAATACCATAATCGCCTGTATTACGGAGAAGATAGAAGCGAGATCAGCGACCTTGAGTTTGATCAGATGCTAGAAGAACTGATTCGATTGGAACAGCAGTATCCACAATTTCATGATAGCAACTCACCTTCCCAGAGAGTGGGTGGGGTTATTATCAAAGAGTTTAACACGGTAAAGCACCGAGTTCCGATGCTTTCACTTAGCAATACCTACTCTGAATCTGAAATTAGCGACTTTGTAGGTCGGGTATCTCGAGGCTTGGGTAGAGATGACTTCGAGTTTGTAAGCGAAATGAAGTTTGATGGTGTTGCAATCAGCTTGACTTATGAGAAGGGTAAGCTGATGAGGGCCATCACAAGGGGAGATGGTACCAAAGGAGATGATATAACACACAATATTCGTACCATCCGCAGTTTACCTCTTAAAATTAAAGCCGATGATTTACCCGAAATATTTGAAGTAAGGGGGGAAGTTTATTTGCCTTTAAGTTCTTTCAATAGGCTAAACAAGGAGCGAGAGGCGCAGGGGGAGGAGCTTTATGCTAATCCTCGAAATACAGCATCGGGTAGTTTGAAGTTGCAGGACAGTGCAGAGGTTGCACGTAGAAAGCTGGATATTTTTGTGTACGCTTTGGTAGTGGATCATCCCAACATAAAAACACAGGTACAAGCCATGCAGGCGCTAAGTAGATGGGGATTTCCAGTTTCTGAAAGCTATAGTTTGTGTAAGAACGAGCAAGAGATATTTGCTTACATCAATGAGTGGGAAGAAAAAAGGAAAGATTTGCCCTTGGATACTGACGGAGTGGTGATTAAGGTGAATTCATTTGATCACCAGCAAGAATTAGGTTTTACTGCTAAGAGCCCTCGCTGGGCTATTGCTTATAAATACCAAGCGGAAAGTGCTTCAACACAACTAGAGGGTGTAAGTTATCAGGTAGGTAGAACAGGAGCAATAACTCCAGTAGCGCACTTGTCGCCCGTAAAGTTGAGTGGCACCACAGTACGACGGGCTTCATTACATAATGCTAATGAAATCGCAAGACTGGATTTGAGAGAAAACGATTATGTGTGGGTAGAAAAAGGAGGGGAGATTATTCCTAAGGTAACGGCGGTGAATTTAGAATATCGCGACAAAGGTAGCAAGCCAGTTGATTTTCCCAGTCAATGTCCAGAGTGTGACACTACTTTAGTAAGAGCCGATGGTGAAGCACTCCATTACTGTCCAAATGTAAGTGGCTGTCCACCACAAATAAAAGGAAGGATAGAACATTTTTGTTCGCGTACTACCATGGATATAAAGCACTGCGGTCCTCAAACAATCCTGCAGCTTTATGAGGCAGGAATGGTTAAAAATATCCCTGATCTGTATGAGCTGAAGGTAGAGGAGGTTGTAAAATTAGAAGGTTTTAAGCAAAAGTCAGCGGAAAATCTTATACAAGGAATTGAAGAAAGTGCAAACAGACCCTTTGAAACCGTACTTTTTGCACTGGGAATAAGATATGTAGGTAAGACAGTGGCAGCTACTTTGGCCAAACATTTTAAAAGTATTGATGCCATTGCTCAAGCGAGTTATGATGAACTGTACGCGGTACCAGAAATAGGAGAGCGGATTGCTCAGTCTATATTGCTATATTTTGATCAAGAAGAAAATAAAGATACTATTCGGCTACTTAAAGAAATGGGGCTTCGGTTTGAGTATGAAAATGATCAAGAAGTAGGGGTAGAAGAGGATTTATTAAATGGGAAGTCTTTTGTAATTAGCGGTGTATTTAACTCCTATGATAGAGATGAGCTAAAAGACTTAATCATTAAAAAAGGAGGGGAGGTAAAGAGTAGCATATCAGGGAAGCTTGATTTTCTACTAGCTGGTGAAAATATGGGGCCAGCAAAGAGAGCTAAAGCTGAGAAACTAGGCGTGAAAATTATTACGGAGACTGATTTTGACAAAATGATAGGAGGCTGATATCTATGGCTTATGTATGGTACTTTATATAATTTAAGTTTGTAAATAATTGAAAGCCTACTTTTCAACGGTGCCAAAGTACAGTTTAGTTGTTTTTTTAATGAAATTTATGAAAAGTTGTGTGCTAGATGCATAGCAAAAACTAACAACAATTTATGTGGTGGTTTAAAAAAAGAATATTAGGTTTTAAAATCAATCGATCCGCCAAACTATCTAGGCAAGTAGCTACAGTCACCTATCAAAATAGTAAAAATGTTGCGGTGATTGGAGATGGTCGTACTGAAGGAGGTAAGGATAAACGAATGCAAGATTTAATACATCTCTTTCGGAGGGATGGGAAAGAAGTTACGGTTTTGTGTCTTAAAGATAGGCCTAAGTCAAAAGAAACTCTCGGTAAAGATGAATTTTCTACCGCTGATATAAGTTTGTTTGGAGAAGTTTCTGGAGCGAGTTTGATTAGCTTTCAAAATAAGAAGTATGACTTTTTGATTAATTTATCTGAAGAACCTGATGAAGCTATTGGATTTATATTTACTTTAACCAATGCCTCTTGTAAAATAACCCCACCATCTGAGCTGTTGATGGCTTCAGCAGACTTAATATTAATTACTAAGAACAAAGACTCAATCGAAAACACTATTTATCACTACATTAAAGAAATTAAATAAGAATGAGCAAATTTAGAGGAACAGGGGTTGCTTTGGTAACACCATTTGACGCAGGCGGAGAGGTCGATTATGATGGTCTTAAAAAATTGTTGGATTTCAACTCTAAGTATGTAGATTATTTTGTGGTACATGGTACTACAGGCGAGAACGTTACGACCTCGGCAAAGGAGAAACAAGAGATTTTGAGCTTCATACAGGCCAATAACATAAAGAAGCTACCTGTAGTATTGGGATTAGGAGGTAATAATACCTTAGATGTACTTGAAAAAATAGACAGCTCTGATTTTGAAGGTGTAGATGCCATCTTATCAGTTTCACCAGCTTACAATAAACCTTCTCAAGCTGGAATCATTGCCCATTTTGAAAAAATTGCGGATAAATCGCCTGTTCCTGTGATTTTGTACAACGTACCTGGTCGTACTTCAAGTAATATGACTGCGGCAACAACGCTTTATTTGGCTCAGCACCCAAATATTATTGGAACGAAAGAGGCATCAGGTGATTTACAGCAATGTATGCACATAGCTAAAACGAAGCCTAATGATTTTCTACTCATTAGTGGTGATGATCTTCTCACAGTACCTATGATTTCATTGGGTGCTGAGGGTGTTATTTCGGTATTAGCCAATTCTTTGCCTGAGATATTCTGTAATGCAGTCAATAAAGCCCTTAATGGAGACTTTGCTGGAGCGAAGACCCTATTATTTCAGTTACTTGATATCAATCCACTGCTTTACAGTGAGAGCAACCCTGTAGGAACAAAGGAAATTCTGAAGATAAGGGGGATTTGTGATCATCATAGTAGGCTACCTCTTTTGCCTCCGTCCGAACATTTACAATCTGAAATAGCAAGATGCCTCGCTAATATTGGGCTCAAGAATGCCGTATAGAGATTACTGGGGGTATTGTATTATTTATGAAAAACAGTTGCAACAGAAAAGAAGCTGATTAGCTTCTTTTCTGTTTTTTTGCCAATTTATACGAGCTAAGTCATTGATTAAGAAGTATGAAAGATATCTTTTAGATAGATGTAGGTATTCGAATTCTCTTTGATTACTTTTGAATTTCA
The DNA here is from genome assembly GCA_020832375.1 of Cyclobacteriaceae bacterium. Classification (GTDB taxonomy): domain Bacteria; phylum Bacteroidota; class Bacteroidia; order Cytophagales; family Cyclobacteriaceae; genus JAFIEW01. The sequence continues at coordinate 20,954 of JAFIEW010000034.1, read as the reverse complement.
AAATTAGTACTTACTTTTTCTAGCACTTCACCTTTTTTGCCAATATGTTTCATTACAACAGTAACCTTTTCATCAGTCCAATCTATGTCAACAAGGGCAAAGCTTAAATCGGTAATTAATTTCCCTATCCTTTTCCGGTTAGGTTCGCCTGGATTGTTGCTATAACTATGGGTGAGCCCGCTCGTGGTAACTTCGAATAGTGGGTATTTTAAGCCGGGTAGCCTTTCCTTTGCAAACTCAGAAATATGCCTATCGCCGCTTAGAAGGATGATGTTTGCTTCTTGATATTTTAAAATTAGGCTTTTAAGTTTGTTTAATTCATGTGGTAAGTTGCTCCACTTTTCATATTTGTGCTCATTATGAAGTATTTGAATACCACTGCCTATAAATGTGACAGCGGCATCATTTTCCTTCAATTCATTTTCTAGCCATTGCCACTGTTCTTCTCCCAGCATGCTACCTTCATTGATAGGTAGATACCCTCTTCCTTGCACAAAGTTTAATCTATCTCTAAAGTAACGAGTATCTAGTAGGATCACCTTTACAGTTTTGTCACCCTCACCAAATGTTCTACTCAAATAGGCTCCTTCTTTATCTCTATCAGGATGATCTTTTGGTATTTCTAAAAAATCGTAGAGTAACTCCCTACTTTCTTTTTTCTTAGGATATTCTTTACCAGCATCGTTTTTACCGTAATCATGATCATCCCATATTCCAATTACCTCCATGTTGGTTCTTAACTTTTTATACTCTGGATGGTTAAATTGTAGATCATAATTGCGCTTCATCCTTTTCATATTTTGAGTATCAGCATAGATAATATCGCCCAACCAAATCCAGACATCTGGTTCTGCTGACAGTACATGTTCCCATAGTGGTTGAGGTAGATCTGATTTATTGCAAGAACCCAGTGCAAAGCGTAAGTTATCTTGCGCTTGAACGAACTGGCTAGTTATTAATAGGGCGAATAATAAAAAATGTATTCCAAACTTAGTAAGGTATCGTGGTATCATAGTAGTTGGCTGTTAATTTCTTCAAAACTAATGAAAAAGTGCTACAATAGGATGTATCTTTAAGAAGGTCATCATTTCTTAATATGGATCTTTACTTCTAATTAATTGGGGAAGAATTTATTAAGAATATATCAGGCCTGCAGGATGTTAAATTAATAGTGGAACCAAAAATGACTTTTATGGGCTGTCTATCTTTTGGTTTTTTAAAGCAAAATTGTTGTCGCAATTAGAATTTTGATCAAGACTCAAATTTTTATGGTCTAATATAGAAATTGTAATTTCTTTCGTCAATCATTTTTTCGTGTAAGGGGCTGTCTGAAGACGAATCAAATAATTCTTTAACTTGAACCTGACGATGAGGAATCCTTCTTGCTGGCATACCCACAATATCATTTACAGCAATACTCAATAAACTTTCTCTTAAATCACCGAATGGAAAAAATGGTAATCGATTGTCAGATGACAATTCACTATTTAAAGTAGGAGCAATTCCATTTTGAAAGGTCAAATTTTGCGAGTTGAATGTTTCAAATATTATAGGTAATAAACCATAATTATTACTTGGATTTTCACCATCTTCTATTAATGTAGATCCTACGTTTTTACCATTTGTATTTATTCCTGCAACTTCAGAACTTATAAATGGATTTGTCCCATTGATTAAGAGTTCTGATGCCGATGCTGTTGATCTGCTGGTGAGAAAATATATTTTTCCAGATAGTGGTTTAAGCGATTGAACATTAGGATCGAAATAAAGATTTAAAAAGTCCTCTCCTAAATCAGGGTCATTAAGGATGATTTCCATTAGGTTTTCATTATACTTATTCTGACTAAAGATCTTTCTATCGTCTGTTGCATCTACAAGTAATGAAGCAAAGTGCAAAGCAGCATTCACCGCCCCACCTCCATTGTATCTTAAATCGATGATAAGGTCAGATATTCCTTCGGTATTAAAACTACTGATAACCTCATCTAATTGGTTTTTAAAGTTGTTTTGTTGACTACCTAAAGTGAATAGATTATAAACAATGTATCCTACTTTTTTCTCATTGATCAAAAGGAGTGTATCCAAATGAATAGGGTTTTCTTGCACTTCTTGTGCATCTAATACAATTTCTTTCTCTAGGATTGGATTTCTCAATCCAATTTCAGGATCATATCTTTTAAATAGAAGACGTTGACTTTGTCTTGCAGCACTCGCTAGCGACTGGAAATTGGTTTGTGTGAACTTTTCCCCATTGACTTCAGAAATGATATCCCCTCGTTTTAAGCCCGCGGCTTCTGCAGGTGAGCCTTTCTTTACATAGGTTACTGAACAAATTATATCATCAGAATCTGCAACACTAAATAGTCGAAATTGATAACCGACCTCTCTACGGACTCCACTTAATGAAGCACGAAGCTCGGTGAAGTTTGGATGGATGATACTAAACCGATCGTTTTCATAAAGGAGACTGTAAAAATACTCTTCAGGTCTTTCCGCCGTTGGCTGCCTCTCATTCATTCGATCATTCCAGTAATATATATTTTCCATTGTGAGCTGTATCCATTCATTGATCTGTCGATTTTCACTTGTTTCAGTATCAATATCATCATCAGGGTTGCATCCCAGCAAGATTAATAAAGTCAATAAAGAAGCAAGTATATTTTGTAGCTTCATATTTTTTTGTGTAGGTTAAATCAGGTTATACAAGTTATTCTCAAAAAATGTAAAATTATATCCTTTCAATACAAATTAAAGATATTTCTCAATAAATGTAATTAAAACACTAAGAGGGCTAGACTTGTTCTCTAAACAAAAACCAATATTATGCTATTATTTAACATCCTGCTTAAAACGAATGAAGAGGTAAAATATTCAGCACCAAACAGAGAAGAATTACTTAGGGTAGCCTTTGATGGGGATGAGGATAAGTTTAGATCTCATGTAGAAAAGGTAATGTGGGTTGAAAAAGGTCTTCAAACCACTGAGATAGTCGAAACAGGTGAAATTAAACGTCAAGTGGTAGGAGCAGATACGAATCCGTACGGGTGGAGAAATGAAGTTGATGATCAATCTGAGCAATAGTTGAGTATATCTTGGTGCATTTCGAATTCTTCCATTCCAAGTATTTTCGACATTTCTAGATTATTACATGCGTTTATTTTATCCTCCAACTCTTTTTGTACCAAGGCGCGATAGTAATACGGAAGTGCTTGATTTCCTTCTTCTAAAATACTTTTATCTAATGCAACTAGTGCTTCGTTCCACTTTTTAAGACGAATGCATGCATATGCTAAATTTAAGAGTAAGTAAGGGTCACTAGGGCTGTAAACTAATGCGCTTTCAAAATACTTTAGAGCTTTTTTATTATTATTTTGCATCAATAGGACTAAACCTTTGTTACGAAGAGCGTCTGCGTTGTCTTCTTCAATTTCAAGTATTCGATCCCAAGTTTTTATTGAATTTTTTAGTTTGGGTAATCTGTATTCAGCATTTCCTTTTTTGAAAAGGATTTCAAGATCATTAGGATAGTTTTCAAGCCATTTGTCAGCATATGCAATTACAGTATCATAATCGTTTTGTTTTAGATTAATTTCAATGATTTTAAGCAAAGGAGCTTTCCAATCAGCTTTTTTTTCAAAACTTTTTTGATACATGCTTAATGCTCGCTCTTCATTTTCTTTTTCAAGATATAGGTTCCCGAGGTTGTAAAATGCTCGAAAACTATCTGGATATAGGTCAGTAATCAATTGGTAAAAGTGATATGCACTATCTTTTTGATTTATTTGATAATGATTGAAGCCAATATCAAGTAATAGGCTTTCCTTTTTATTTGCATCAATATCGTTTTTGGCTTGATGTAGCTCATTCAGTGCCCCTTGGTAGCGTCCTTGGTATTGTCTTATATTGGCTCTAAGGTAGTGCAGGTGGGCTTTAAGTTTAGGTTTTTTTCTACTCTCCTCTAAGTCCTCGTAAAGTGCAAGGCTTTGATTAATATATATTAAGGCTTTACCCAAGTCTCCGAGGTCAGCATATGTGTCGGCTAGACTTCTCGTTGCATTGATGTCTAAAGGGTTTTTTTGTAGTTTTTCCTGAGCCTCATATATCTTTTCATACTGCTCTTCCACTTTTTTAGACTGAGCATTAACTAAATTGTCGCTCAATAAAACAAGTAATCCAAATAGTAGCCCTTTGATGATATGTTTGGTCACGAATACTTTTTTCACTGATGAAGGGTTAAATCAATTAAAAAGTGTATAGTTACCATGTTGATCCATTGGGGCGCTAGGTAAATGCAGGTCTGAAAAATTATTACTTACTTTATTTACCTCGGAGCTGACGGTGTAAAAGGACAAAGGAAGCTGGTTTGCCTCTTGAAGTACTTCCTTAAGTTGATCTTCGTTGCTGTAGCTGTCCATCCATACTTTTTCCGTTTCATCATCCAAAATAACCGGCATACGATTGTGAATTGATTCTATTGATGAAGGAGCAGAGGTAGTGATGATCGTAAAGCAGTGCTTGGTTTCATTGTTTTCGTCTTCAAATTCTTCCCAAATCCCAGCAAAGCTTATTATATCTAAAGATTTATGCTTTATAAAGTAAGGGATTTTACTTTTTTTACCGCTCTGTTTCCATTCAAAAAAGCCGTGAGCAGGTATAATACATCTTCTTTCTTTAAATGCCGCTGAAAATGATTTTTTCTCACTAATAGTTTCGCTGCGAGTATTGATTAATTTGTGACTGATACTCTTGTTTTTAGAAAACTGCGGTAGAAAACCCCAATAAAAAAAACTTAGACCACCTTTTGCATCAGAGGTGATAATCGGTAATAGCATTGAAGGAGCTGCATTGTAAATTGGCTTGTAAGTTGGAGAAATATCGATCTTGTATTTCTCTTGAATTTTTTCCTTCGAGATCGCTATAGAATATCTACCGCACATTGAATAAAGGCTTAGGTTGAATTAAATTTTGTTGATTATTTCAATCGATTCGAGGTAAAAATAGTTCAAATATCTAAACTTCAATAACCCTTCATTGAAGTTTAGATATTTACTATTGAAATAAAGCTTCTACGTAGTAGTAAATAGTTCGTTGACCAGATCGTTTAGTTTACAGATACCAAGTATATGGGATGTCATTGACTTATGACTCAATACATTATACCTTGCATATGAGATAGTATTTTTTTTACCTTATTTTTATTTTTGTTCTACTACAAATTCTACCCTTCTGTTTTGTTTTCTACCTTCAATAGTTTCATTACTAGCTTTAGGTCTATTTTCACCATAAGCTCTAGTTTCAATTCTATCGGTGTCTATCCCTTCCGCTCTAAGATAGTTTTTGACAGCTTCCGCTCTTCTTCTTGATAATCCTAGATTGTACTCCTCAGGGCCTGTACTATCAGTATGTCCTTCAATTCTTACAATTACTTGCTTATTAGCTTGAAAAGCCGCAATCATTTGATTGAGTACAGGATAAGCTGATTGCTTTAGTGTCGCTTTGTCAAAATCAAAATAGATATTATCAAAAGATAGCTTAACCAAGCCTTTTTCCTTATCAGCCTTTTCTTCGGCTAATCTCTTCGCTTCATCATCACTTTCGTCATTTGCAATTTGATCTTTACGTTGGCTGTCTTTTTCATGTTGGTCTTTTTGATCTTTAGCACGAGCTATCAATGCAGATTCATCTTCACTTGATTCTGTTTCCTCTAACTCAGATGCCTCCTCACTTGCTATTTTAGCCATAGTAGCGTCCGAAATGAGGAATATGTCTTTTCTTAATTCTTCATAATCAGCAGCTTCATCAAGTCTTAATTCACCCTCACGTGTAGCATAACCATCAGCATTCGCAATGTATCTATAAGCACTGCCATATGGTAATATAATATCGTACCTTCCTGTTCCCGCTTCCGTTAGTGCAAATCCTATTTCTGTATTCTCTGGTTGTAGAAAATATTGAATTCTTCCCATCAGTGGTTCTCGGCTTTGAGCATCTGCTAAAATACCTTCTAGTTTTACAACAGGTAGTGGACGATAAGCCACAGGGAGTTCCACATTATAAATGTCGGCATCCTCGTCATCCACTCCTTTACTATAATAGGCCAGTTTGCCAGATGGGGGGATATTAAAGAAGACGTCATCTCCTGAAGAATTAATGTCAGGTCCTAAGTTTTCAGGTTCTGTCCAATTAGTCCAAGTGTCGTCAAGTCTTCTTGATATATAAATATCCATTCCTCCATAGCCACTAAAGCCTTTAGATGAGAAGTATAATGTTTCATTGTCAGCTGCGAGATAAGGAGAGGTCTCGTCGGCTGGGGTATTAACATCTGATCCTAAATTAAGCGGTTCACTCCATTTACCGTTTTCTTGTAAGAAGCTCACATACAAGTCTCTTTCTCCAAGTGCATCGTAACGGTCTACCGCTAATATCATGATCTTTCTATTGTTAGCAAGAAAGTAAGCTCCATCAATGTTTGTAATATTAGCTTTTTCAATTTCTACATCTACAGGCTCAGACCAAGAGCCATCTGGGTTTTTATTGGCAATTGAAATCCCTGGCTTTACCTTGTCATTTCGTCGATATCTATTACCCAAGACCACCACAATCGATTCTCCATCGGGTGTGATAGAATTAATAAAATTAGGGCCAGCCGTATTCAATGGAGAGCCTGGGTTTACAGCCGGCAGCCATTCACCTGTCTCTTCATCTAAATCAGAGTACCAAATGTCCTCGTGATCATCAGTGCCCCCCATATTGTCAGGGTGATACCTTCTGGTAAAATACAATCTTTTACCATCGGGACTTAGTAGAGGTCTCATTTCCTGATATTCAGAATTAACATTTTCGTTGAGGCGCTCAGTAACGATATCTGATCTAAGATAGGGAGTTATTTTAGGCTTGGCTATTATTCTTTGCGAGGAAGCACTAATACCAATCGCATCTATTGCGTAATACCCTTCTACCAAAGAACCATCGAAGTGAAGCTTTAATGATTTTACTTTATAATCTGTTAGTTCTACGAAAATATTTAACATTCTACCTTCTAGTGGTAATTTTCCCGCTCGGTTTCGGCTTACAAAATACTCATTGCCCTCTTCATCATATGCATAAATCTCGGTGAGAGCCGAAGGGTTAAATGTTTCTGCAATCGCTATTTGCTGGATCTGTATGGCTGTATCAAAAGCTACATGAACATACTCTTTAGTATTTGATCTTCGAGGCATCCATGAATTTGGATTATCTCCTGTTTGAGGCAAGACTCTTGGGCGTCCTAGCAACGTACTAGCAGAATACTCAAAATTGGATAATTGGGAAGATACATCAAGCACCTCTGATGCCCAGTAAACATTTTCTTGTGCTTTTGCATCTTGGATGCTCGATAAGCAGGTAAAAAATAGTATAAAAGCTAGACCTTTTTTCATCGTAAATTGCTTAGTGATCTGTCAATTTTATCGGTTTTTACGTTTTGATTACAATAACGTAATATTTTCTCTCAAATTTATACAAAATCATACAAAACTAAAATCTAATTACCCTTGTGTGTTAGATTTTTTTATCCAATAGAATAGATCTGTCTTTTTCTATTTAGAGATAAATGAGATAATGAATGAATGCTCAATCAGATATGATAGACAAGTCTATTTTTATAACTTTCTAATAATATCAGTTTGATGGATTGTTTCACAAAACTTTTTTAAATGATTTATGATCACCTTGCCTTAATTGTTTTGCTTAGCATGTATATTAAATGACTTTTAAAACAACCTATCCATAAACTCGAAGGTCACTTTTTCTGACCAATAATGTTGATTTGAAATTAATTTTTTAGGCCGAAATCCAACGTGACCGCCAAATTTTGGATATAATGTATTGATTAATTGATTCTTAATATTATCTGGAAAACAGCTCTTACTCAGGAAAGGATCATTTTGAGCATTTAGCAATAAAGTAGGTACATTGATGTTATCAAGAAACCTGATCGAAGAAGCATGATAGTAGTAGTCATCTGCATTTTTAAAGCCGTGCAGTGGAGCGGTAAGCAAATTATCAAATTCATATAGTGTATTGACCTTCTTAAGTATATTTAGATCTATTTCAGGGTGCTCCTTTGCTTTAAGTTTCACTTTTTTTCGCAAGGACCTTAAAAATCTAAATTGATAAAGCTTTAAAGCATCATGAGTGATTATTTTGGATGCCCCCATCAAATCAACGGGTGTAGAAATCGCTACGCCCCCAGCAACATTTAAATTACTAGCTTCTTTTTTGAGCTCTCCTAAATATTTAAGACTCAAATTTCCTCCTAAGCTAAATCCAATAAAACCAATCTTTGCATTTGAGAAGCTTTTTTTTACGTACAAGTGTATTTCTGATAAATCATAAGTAGCTCCACTATGATAAAAAATCGGCTTTTTATTCGGTCTGCTACCACAGCTTCTATAATTCCATGCCACGACGGTATATCCTCGATCGTAGAAATATTTTGTCATTCCCAAAACATAGGATCTTTTTGAGTTTCCCTCTAAGCCATGAGAAATGACGATGACCTTTTTAGGGTCGTTATCATAAATGTCTATTTCTAAGAAGTCGTCATCCTTTGTAGGAATCTCAATTTCTTTAGCCGATGTGTCAAGCTGTATTTTTCTAAAAGCGGAAGGAAAGATGGTTTGTATATCTTTGCCCGGTAGCCAAATAGGAGGGGTGTAATCGTCCGTTATATTTCTCATATCAATTTTTCTGTTATGCAGGGCTCTTAATTTTTGCAAATAATTAATTGCTTTCAGATCTTCTCCCTTTAATACTTTGAAAAGGCTTTTTTGAAATGACAGATGAGCAAGTATTCAAGAAAATATACCACTTTAAATGTGAAATAGTACCATTAATTTGATGCTATTACATTGCTTTTCATTCATCCTGTGATTTGGATTTCTCATCCATTTTTTTTTCGAAAAGTTAGGTCGTCTGAATGATTGAGTTTATCTACTGCAACCTCTTGAGCAGAGTACACACTAGTTTTTCCTGAGAATAAATAGGCTACCATACACGCTATCCCTAAAAAAACGGCAGCCTCAGCTCCAAATAGTTCAATTCCCATAATGGTACTAGCTAGAGGGGTATTTGTTGCTCCAGAAAAGACAGCTACAAATCCCATACCCGCTAAAAGAGAAATAGGTAATGGTATAATTTGTGAAAATGCGTTGCCTGCTGTAGCCCCAATAAAAAATAGTGGCGTGACTTCTCCTCCTTTAAATCCTGCTCCTAGCGTAAAGGTCGTAAAGAATAACTTAGCAATGAAGTCATAAACGGGAACAGTTTCTTGGAATGCTGATACGATTACTGGTATACCAAGACCTGCATAGCGATCGGTGGAGATAGCAGCGAAGGATAATGCTATAATCACCCCTCCCCAAAAAAGTCGCATCGGAGGGTAATTAATTCTTGTTTTAAACTGATTTCCAAACCAAGCTTTAGAAAATGAAAATGTCCATCCTATTACTCCAAAAAGAATACCTGCTGCAATAGCGTAAATCAATACCATTGGATCTATGGAAGGAACTAATGCGATTTGATAGCTTGTGTGTCCTACCCCCCAAGTAATAGTAATAAAGTCTGCAATAATAGCCGCCAAAAGACAGGGAATCAATGCACTATAAGAAATTCGTCCTGTGCGGCTCATTTCTAAAGCGAAAATTGTTCCAGCAAGTGGTGTTCCAAAGACTGAACTAAATCCACCAGAAACCCCCATGAGGATAAGGATTTTTCGATCATACTTTGACACATCATACCATCGCGTGATTTGATCAGCCAATGAACCGCCCATCTGAACAGCGGTGCCTTCACGGCCAGCGGAGCCACCAAAAAGATGGGTAGCCAAAGTTCCAAATAGCACCAAAGGAGCCATCATCCAAGGCAGCCTTTCTTTCGAATAATTGATCGTTTTTATTATCAAGTCATTACCACCTTCAGAACGCTTCCCGTACTTATAGTATATCCATCCAATAATAAAGCCACCAATCGGTAAAAAAGCAATGAGCCATAAGTTTTCAGACCTTAGGGTGGTTACATATTTTAGTGAAATTAAAAAAAAGGCCGATGCTGAGCCAGAAAGTATGCCAACCAAAATAGCAAAGAAGGTATATTTTGCGACTAATCGAGTACGGGAAGCAAAATTTAAAGATTTCAATTCATTCATAATGATACTATCGCTAGAGCCTCACAAAGGTAAAAAAAATCTTAATAGTAGAGTGGCGGCTCACTTTTAAAGCTTCGCTCAAGAATTCAGTACGGTTAGTTACTCCAGTATTTTACCCAAGTTTTGAATTTGATTCAATCATGAAGTGAAATCCCCCTACTATTTTTGGCATCTTTGGATTTTACTCTTTTTAACTTTTCAATATCGAAAAGCAGAGCACGTAAAATTGGTTGAAAAGAAGAAGTTGATCTAAAATTCAAAAGAAAGTTTAAAAAAAGTGAATTTTTTGTGCAATCGTTTTAATCTTATCCATTGGCAAAAAAAGACGATTTATTATTGTAAAATGCTGTTTTCTTTAGGTTTACAAATTTGTTCTTTTCATATAAAAGTGGAATTTTAGTGAAGATTTTACTTAAGCAAACAAACAACACTATCCATGAAACTTCTTCTACAATGCATTTTAGCATTAATAATCGTTATGAATTCAGTGTCCTATTCCAAAGCGCAGCGTAACTTAAGCAAAAGTTTGGGTGACCTGTCTGACCTAGAATTATCGGGTAATGAACTTCGGGGTACAACCACCCACGGCAACTTTAGGGTGATTCAATATCGAGATGATATTTTCAGAATTTCTATTACTAAAGAAGAAAGTTTTGATGATTTTACTTATGCGGTAGTTGCAGAGCCAGAGGAGAAGGATATGAAAGTTGAAGAGACTACCGATAAAATTACCATCAGCAGTTCCAAGGCTACACTAGAAATTACTAAATCGCCTGTACGCTTTACACTTTTAAATGCCGATGGTAAGGAAGTACTTGCTGATGATCCTGCTTTCGGCACTTCGTGGATTGGAGATCAGATTACGACTTATAAAAAGCTCAGAAAAGATGAGCGATTTATTGGATTAGGTGAGAAAACTGGACCTCTGGATCGAAGAGGTGAAGGCTATGAAAACTACAATACTGATTACTTTGCCTATCCTGAGGAAGCGGACCCTCTTTATGTATCCACACCTTTTTATATTGGACTTTTTGATGACATTATATACGGTGTTTATTTAGACAATAGTAGCAAGTCGCACTTTAACTTTGGAGCTTCCAATGATCGATTTTCCTCCTTTGCCGTAGAGCAGGGCGATATGGACTATTATCTTTTTGTGGGGGACGATACCAGAGATATCCTGGCGGGCTACTCTCATGTTACTGGCATGATGAGTATGCCACCTAAGTGGAGTTTAGGTTACCAACAGTGCCGATATTCTTATTATCCAGATACTGAAATACTCAGTGTTGCAAAGAATTTCAGAGATCGCAAGATTCCTGCCGATGTGATGTATTTTGATATCCACTATATGGATAAATATAAAATTTTTACTTGGGATGAGAATAGATTCCCAGATCCTGAAGGTATGCTTAATCAGTTGTCAGATATGGGTTTTCAATCTGTAATTATTGTCGATCCTGGTATTAAGGTTGAAAAAGGTTATAAAGCCTATGAAGAAGGTATAGAAGGCGACTTTTTTATAAAATACCCCGATGGCACTAATTATACTGGTCAAGTTTGGCCAGGTTGGTGTCATTTTCCTGATTTCACTAAGCCTGAGGCTCGTGAATGGTGGGGGAAATCTTTTGAAGGATATGTCAATGACGGTATTCGAGGATTTTGGAATGACATGAACGAGATTGCTACATGGGGTCAAACCTTACCAGAGCTCATAGAATTTGACTTTGAGGGAAGGAAAGCCACAACAAGAGAAGCAAGGAATATTTATGGTATGAAAATGTCGCAAAGTACCTTTGAGGGTACTCGTAAGTTGCTAAAGGGTGAAAGACCTTTCATTTTGACACGTGCAGGCTTTTCTGGTATTCAACGTTACTCCGCCGTATGGACAGGTGACAATGTAGCCACCGATGAGCACATGATGCTCGGTGTACGCTTGGTCAATAGCCTTGGGCTTACTGGCGTTCCCTATGCTGGTTATGATGTAGGTGGCTTTGAAGGCGATCCTACTGTAGATCTTTACGGCAGATGGCTTTCGATAGGTGCATTTTCTCCATTTTTTAGAGGGCATACGCAGATCAATACCAGGTCTGCAGAGCCTTGGACTTATGGTGAAGAGGTTGAAGAGATTGTGAGAAATTATATCAATATGCGTTACCGGCTTACACCTTATCTGTATAGCACCTTTTTTGAAGCGACCCATACAGGACTACCTATTAGTAGATCGCTTGCTATAGATCATGCATTTGATCCCAATATTTACAAGTCTGATTTTGAGAACCAATATACTTTCGGGGAAAGCATTTTAATAGCGCCAGTGCGAAGTGAACAAAAACTTGCAAAAGTATACTTACCCAAAGGTGATTGGTATGATCTATACAATGGTGAAAAGTTTGAAGGAGGGAAGACTCATAAGGTTGAGTCGCCTATCAACCGATTGCCTATATTTGTGAAAGGAGGGGCTATCTTACCAATGCAAAGTATAGTACAAAACCATGCGGAAGATCATGATGGTATTTTGAGAGTACACATTTACAATGGTAATGAAGATACCGCTTTTGAGCTGTACGAAGATGATGGGAAAACCTATGAATTTGAAGAGGGAAATTTTTTGAAGAGGAAAATTCGTTTTTCACCTACCAAGCAAGAAATAGTGCTAGAAGAAGCGGAAGGGAGTTATTCTACTGACTATAAAGAGGTAAAAATCATTTTGCATGGATTTAATCATCAAAATAAATATAAACTAGACGGCAAAAAGACCGATGCGTCTAAGGAGATGAATCGCTTCTTTGAAGCAATTTCAAAGTTTGACCCTGTAGGTGACGAAAACGAGCCTGAGGAGTATGAAGTACATACTTTTCAAATCTCCAATACAAATAATGCAATAAAATTGACTTGGTAATTCAGTAGATCATGGTAAAATACATAGGAATAGACATTGGTGGTACCAATGTAAAGGCAGGTGTAATTAGTGAGGCAGGACAGATTTTATATATGTTGAAAAAGCCCACTTTTAGCGAGGGATATTTAAGTCCTCTAGCAGTGGTAGACGAATTACTATCTACTCTTAAGAATAAATATCCTGAAGTAAATAAGGTGGGTATTGGCCTTCCAGGTATGATAAGCAAGGATCGATCAGTGATTGTTCAGTTAGCGAACATCCCTCAGCTTAACGGCATCAACCTTAGGGAAAGAATGGAGCAACAGTTTCCTGATATTTCTTTCTTTATAGAAAATGATGCAAATGCCGCAGCTTTGGGTGAGTATATGTATAGTGGTTCTGAAATGCCTAATGATTTCCTTTTCGTAACCATGGGAACAGGTATAGGCAGCGCGGCTATTTTAGAAGGTAAAATCTTTAAAGGTGGAAACGGCAACGCCATGGAACTCGGTCATGTTTTGAGTAGAGGTAATAAGCCACTGGAAAAGCATACAGGTAAACAAGGTATGCTCGAGATTGCACAAAAAAGAATAGATACCTATGAGGGAAACAGCTTACTAAAAGGTAGTCCATTAGGGTCTAGATTTTTAATTGATTGTGCTAAAAAGGGTGATCAACTCTCAATTGATATTCTAGAGGAGGTTGCTGAGATTTTAGCAGAATCAATGGTTGGTCTTATACGAATCATGGACACCAATAAAATATTTATTGGAGGTGGTTTATCTGCTTGTTTCCCAGTTATTGAGTCTAAGCTATTCGAAGTTATATCAAAGCACCTTCCAGAATACTACTTGGAAGACTTATCGATCAAGCAAGCTAAATTAGCTAATGATGCTGGCTTAATAGGGGCAGGAGCGCTTTGTTTTGATCGTGCAAAAGTCAATTGCTAAAGATTTTGTTGTTTGTTGTTGTTAAAAACTAAAAAAAAAGAGAGCCATGTGGTTCTCTTTTTTTTTAAGATGTAAAACTTTTAAATATTCTGACTAAAAATAGCTGACCTTTCCATTATTGAAATATAATCTCTAATTTCTTTCATTTAAATATCAATATTTTGGACGGAGTTAATAAAAAACAGTGATGAACGCTATTTATTGTTTGTATTTGAAGGTTAGGCTTTATAATTTTAGCTCTATAAACTACAAACTCATATTATCCCTTTATTATAAAAGATGAATGCACGAATACGTAACCGACTTATCCATATTGCCAATACAGGAGGGCAGCCAATTGCTTATCAAAAAATGATAGATGAACTAGATTTAGGTTTAGATTTAGAAATTTCATACGAAAAGGAGGAATTAGGTATTATTTTAAATGAAATATCGGCTGAAGAGCATAAGCAAGGTAGACCTCTTTTAAGTGCAATGGTGAAAAATAAAGCGAAAGGTCAAGGAGATAATTTTTTTAAGCTTTGTGATGAATTAGGAATGGGCGATTGGAGGGAGCTCAAGTCAGATAAAGCATTTATGCAGCAACATAGAGATGCCTGCAAGGAATTCTGGCAAAATGAAGATAATTTCAATAAGTATCTTTAATTTTCATCGATAATAGGTTCATTTTTTGAAGTATTACTAATGGATAAATCCATTAGTATTTCCATACTTGATAAGATGTAAAGTAATTCAATTACTTTATAGTGTTGAGTTAAGAAAGTGTGTTTCGCTCCGTCGAATTGTTACTTTTCATTGACTTACGCATGTCTTATTACTCTGCCGTGGTGATCAAACATCTATTTCAGTAACACAAAACTCATGAGGTATGGTTGGTTTATTTAGGTTGTTATAATTTAGATGTATAGTTTTGGCATTCATATACTTGTTGTTTTCCTATAAAACTAACTAATTGATGAATCAAATGATTGATAGTTACCGGCATAAAGGTCAAAGAAGGGCTCTCGTTCGATTACTGTCTGAGAAGGGGATAACCGATGAAGCGGTGCTATCAGCAATTAATAAAGTACCTCGTCATTTTTTTTTCGAGTCTTCATTTGAAGAGCATGCCTATCAGGATAAGGCTTTTCCTATAGGCGAAGGACAAACCATTTCGCAGCCCTATACTGTAGCTTTTCAGAGCCAATTACTTCAAATACGTCCTGGTGATAAAGTACTTGAGGTGGGTACAGGCTCAGGCTATCAAGCTTGCGTATTACTAGAAATGGGGGCTAAACTGTATACGATAGAGTATAATGAAGTGCTTTTTCATCGGACAAAATCCTTTTTACCAAGTATGGGGTATCAACCCCATTTTTTCCTTGGTGATGGCAGTAAGGGGCTACCTCATTTTGCACCGTTTGATAAAATTATCGTTACCGCAGGTGCTCCACAAATTCCCCTATCTCTAATTGATCAATTAAAAGTATTAGGAAAATTGATAATCCCCGTCGGTGATAAGAAATCCCAAAAAATGATTCGACTTACTAAGCAAGAAGAATTAAAAGTTTCGAAAGAAAGTTTTGATAACTTTAGTTTTGTACCTTTGCTAGGAAAAGAAGGTTGGGTAAAATGATTTTAACCAAATCTTTTATCTGTTTTTTGCGTTTATAATTAACTGTGTCGCAACCCAATAAATGGATCGATTTTATAGATTATTTGAGTTGCTGGCTTAAGGTTGCCTACAACAAATATTATTACCACATAAATATACCCGAATGGAAAGTAAGAAATCAAAGAGTGTAAAGGAGTCTTTTGTAACGATGACAGAAATGGTTTTACCCAATGACACCAATACGCTTAATAATTTGATGGGTGGCAAGCTGATGCATTGGATGGATATAGTTAGTGCGATCGCTGCTCAGAAGCATTCTAATAGAATTGTAGTTACTGCTTCCGTAGATAATGTTTCTTTTTCAAAGTCAATTCAATTGGGAAATATTGTCACGCTTCAAGCTCAGGTGACACGTGCTTTTAATTCTTCTATGGAGGTCCATATCAAAGTGTGGGGGGAAGACATACCTTCTGGCAAGAAATTTAAGAGTAATGAAGCCTTTTTTACATTTGTTGCTGTTGATCAGTCTGGACGCCCCATTGATGTGCCTGTTGCCGTTCCAGAAACTGAGGAAGAACAAGAACTTTACGATGGTGCATTGAGAAGGCGACAACTAAGGCTTGTGCTTGCCAAAAGAATGAAACCACAAGATGCCAATGAGCTAAAGTCCATTTTTGGAATTGAGGAGTCTATGAAGCTAAATAAAAAGTAATAATAGAAAGCTGTATCTTGAATAGCTTTCTTTTTATTACTACCTTGATTCTCAATATGTAAATCGTTGATTGCTCAATGGTTATTCTTTTAGCCAGAGGCACAGCTTGTTTGTAGCCAATTTAGTCTTCATATCAACCGATAAAGTAAACTGGTATCATAAATTAAATGTATTGATATTAATTTTCTTACTAAGCGTTTGCTTACCACCTAGTAAGGGCTCAATATATAACACTAGTGGCTGTTTTAATTTTAGGTATAAAGGCTTTCAATGCTTTAATGAGAATTTAAATGATGTATGATGAATGAAAATGGATATCTGAAGATTGTTTTTGAGGAAGTGCTTTTTTTAAGACAGGCTGATGAAGGAAATTACCTTCCTAAAATAGCCAGGCCCGAACCCCAAGAATCCGTTGAGTCAGACCCGTCACTTTCTCAAAATACCAATCATAATGCCAGCCATCCTGAAGATGAATATACACCCAAGATTCCTTTTTTAGGTAACAATTTATCTTCAGAATGGCTAGTAGTTATTGACTCTAGTCCTGAGGCCCAATTAAGCGCTGAAGAGAAAAAAACACTAGTTCAAATACTACAATCAAAGGATATAAAGCCTTCGGAGCCTTTATTTTTTAATTTGAAGGATTTACCTGGTTTTACTGATTTTAAAGTGCTTGACGACGCTATGCAAAATTTAAAGTTTGTATTAGTTTTGGCCAATGCTGATCCACTTCAGTGGCAGGAGTTAGACACTTTACTGAGAACGAAAAACGGAAGAGTATTGGTAGGTAAGGGGCTAAGGCAATTACAAACTGATCAGTCCGCGTTGAGAGATTTATTTGATGAGCTCAAAAAGCTATAGCAACCAAGGGGGAATTGCGTCTTTTTTATTTTAATAATTCAAGTAGCTTTAATTAGGAGTAAGGTAATTTAACTTTAAGTTATAATTATTTTCAGCAAGTGTTCTTTTTAAAAAACATCTCTCAATTATATTTTGCGTTTAGTCTAAAGCATTTTATATTGTAAATGTAAAGCTAGTTTATCTGTAGTTCTCACGATGTGTAATAAACTAACAAACAGCATGAAAAAGATTGATTTATTACTTCAAGAGTATGGTGAGAGTCATCAAAACCAACTCAATAAGGCCATCCATTGGATTTGTGTGCCTTTAATTTTCTTGTCTATTGTAGGGCTTGTTTGGAGTATACCTTCTGGCATATTGAGTGGATTAGCTTCTCAACCGGTCTCCGATTTTCTCAATTGGGCAACAGTAATATTAAGTCTTGTTTTAGTTTATTACGCCATACTTTCCATTCCTATGTTTGTAGGGATGTTATTATTTTCAACCGCATGTATTCTACTTATCTATTGGGTTGATCAAGCATTTTCATCGCCGCTCTGGCTATTGTCCATTGTTGTTTTTATCCTTGCGTGGATAGGTCAATTTTATGGACACAGAGTAGAGGGAAAAAAACCTTCTTTTTTGAAGGATATACAATTCCTTCTTGTGGGGCCGGCTTGGTTGATGCACTTTATTCTCAAAAAAATAGGGATAAAATACTGATCAAAGATAGAGGTAATAAGGTTTTAAAAGCATAATAAATTCAGGGGAGTACTGACCTTCTGCTCCTTTTAAGGTGAGAAGTTCTTCTTTTACATTTCCATTTTTTTCAAATCCAAACTGCACGATTTCTCTTTTGATGGCTTTATCCTCGCGATCGCGTATGCTAAGTTTTCTTTTTGGAAATAATCCTTGTTGTTGCATTTCCACGAGCATAATCTCCATTTCCCTTTTAGGAAGCAATAAAAAGCACATTCCGTCATTTTTCAGGAGTAGAGCAATCGCTTTTGCGAGTTCACTCCGCTTTAAGTTTGAACTGTGCCTAGCTCTCTGATGGTTTTCAGCTTTCATGCGATACTGATTTTCAAAAAACGGAGGGTTGCTGATGATCGTTTTATATTTTTTGTTTTGCGAGGGATGATGACACAGTTCGTTGATATCCTGATGATGTAAGTTGATCTGATCTTTGAAAATCGAGCTTTGTACATTCTTTTCTGCGTCTTTGAGGCTATCCTTATCAATATCGATCGCATGTATATCTTTAAAGCCTTTTTGAGCGAGCATAAGAGCAAGCAATCCCGTACCTGTTCCAATATCTAGTAGTGGCTCGTGATAAAAAGGGTTGTTTACCCATGCACCGAGCACACAAGCGTCAGTACTTACTCGCATGGCACTCTGATCTTGACGTATTAAGAATTGCTTAAACTGAAAACTACTCATACGGTCTTATAGGGTTAGATTCCTCATAAAACGCAAAAAGCGATCGATATTTTCATCTGATTGTGCTGGAAAGTTAGCAATACGAAAGCTCGAATCTATCCATTTTCCATAGCCCTTTCCGAGAATGATGCCTGCCTTCTCAGCTTTTGCTATTATTTCATTCGGATCCAATGGTGTGTTGACACCTATTACCGTATCACTTTGATAGTGTGGTGCTACATCTATTATCCTCATTCCAACTTCAAAAATTACGGCCCTTATTTTTTCTGCACGCTCTTTTAACTTTTGCTCAATGACATTTATTGATGCTACATGCTGCATCACAGATTTAAGCAGGCCTAAACCTAATAGGTTGGGGGTGTAGTGGGTTTGGTTCTTGATGCTGTTTTTATGGATACTCAAGAGGTCATTGTAATAGGTGGTTGGAGTGGCTCGGTCAAGCATTCGTTGAGAATATACTAAAACGGCCAATCCTGGAGGACATCCGAGGCACTTCTGTACAGATGCAAAACCATAGTCAATGGCGTGCCATGGTATGCTCATACCACCCATAGAAGAAGTTGCATCTAGGCCAATGAGACTATTAGGGTTCAGTTTAGCCAGTTTTTCGATATGCGCGCTGGGTAAAAGGCAACCCATAGAAGTTTCGCAGTGCGTTAGGCAGATCATATCAGGCTCGCCAAGATCAAGAAGGGGCAAGGGTTCGTCTTGCTCTAGCGGAAGATCGATGATCGACTGAGAGATGTTTTCAGCGTACTTTTTCCATTTTTTACCGAATGCACCGTGATATATATGTGCTGACTGATGTTCTCCAAGTGCTTGCAGTCCTACTTCCCAACCCTCAGTAGCTGATGATATGAACGCAATGTGGTGTGTAGCTTTCGGTATGTCTAATTTATCATGAAGAAGCGATTTGAGTTCGCTAATCATTTGCATTGCGAGTGCAGAACGGTGATTGCGGGTGACAAGACCATCTTGAATCAATGTAGTAGCCTCTTGAGCAAGAAATGGATATACTTCTGATGGACCTGGGTATAAATTGATCATGAGTTATTTTAGACTTAGGTGATGAAGTACGGCCAGCTCGTAAGCATGTATACCCAACCCACAAATACTGCCCAAGCACGCTGGTGCGATATAATTGACTTTACGAAAATCTTCACGTGCGTACACGTTAGACAAATGTACTTCTATCACCGGCGTATGGATAGCTCTAATAGCATCTCCTAAGGCGATACTTGTGTGGGTATAAGCCCCACCATTGAATACAATGCCGTCGCTGCTGAAACCAATTTCGTGTAGATAGTCAATTAACTTCCCTTCGCTATTAGATTGGAAATAGGTCAATGAAGTTTGTGGGTATTTTGTCTTAAGTGTTTGGAAATAAGTTTCAAAATCTTGACTCCCATAAATTGAAGGTTCTCTCTTGCCTAAAAGGTTGAGATTGGGCCCATTGATCAAATGTAATTTCATTAAACAATTTTTTTAAGTCCTGATGATCTTGCCTAATTCTGATACGCTCTTAAACCCGGAATATCCATTAGCATTTCTATTCCGAGCTAAAAATACTTCAAAATCAAACGCTTCTCTGCATTTAACGCCTTCACCATAGTGGTGCTATGCCTTAGTCGTTAAATACTTGATTTTCTTGTATTTTTAGCTCTCATAACGAACCCTAATGCATAATCTGGGTTAAAAGTAAGTTCTATGACTCATTGAAACAGTAATCGTAGACTAGTCTCGCCGCAAACTATTTGTTTGATTATTGAGCATAAAACAAGGCCCAAGGTACAAAAAATAAGTCTTTGAATACACTTTTGAGTCCTTCTTTCCTTTTTTTGATGAGCTATGCCATGGAGATTATGATATATTTTTAATTCTTTAAGGCAATGATGTTACACAAAAGACGGTAGTAAGTGAGTAGCTTCAATAAATTTTAATCCATAGTTGGTAATGTAGGTTCATGAGCTTCACTTTTTTATCGAATAGGGAGGGATCTCTGTAAAATTTATAAGTAAAGTAACAGGCTTTCATTTGAATACAGACCGGTAAATGGCGAATGATATCATTTTAATAATGGTATTCTCCATGTGTGATTATCTATTTAGGACGTGCTTAAAAACGGCTAAATCGTTGATATATGAATCATAAAGTATATACTTTATTTATTTGAGTGCACGGGTTTTAATCATAAATAGTAAAAATCCTTCAACGGAAATGTCATAGATCGACATTTTGTAGCTTAGTCCCAAGCATTATCGTAAATTGTGATTCGTAAATCGTAAGTGGTATTTATTGTACTTCCCTAAATAGCATTGACCGTTTTGGTTAATAAATACTATTTGTTTTCA
>JAFIEW010000179.1 GCA_020832375.1 Cyclobacteriaceae bacterium | reverse complement strand
AAGCGCTGAAGGCGCTATATAGCAAAGCACAGGGTGAAGCCCTGTGAGAAATAGAGAGCATGACTTAGCCCTGAAAGGGCGGAACAAAGTAACAAGCTGTTTCTTTTCAATGCGTATATCTATTGATGTAGTTATGCTGATAAGCATATTACGTGTTGACTGTTCGTGAAAAATTAGACTATCTTAAAAATATTTAATATCGGGTATTAAATAATACTTTTATGCGCTTCTTAATCCATCAATTTATCATCAATCCAGCTTTTTGGTTTGTATTAGCAGCTCTTTTTGCTTTTTGGGGCTCTTCTTACTTGAAATATAGCCAATTGAGGCTAGTGGTGAGACTTATTCTGATTTTGATGATCATTTTCAGTTTTAAGCCAATACCATTATTCCTTGCCTATCATTTAGAGAGTGACTCAGAACCTTTTAATCCTGACTTATATGAAAAGTTTCATTCGTTTTCCGAACTACATATTATGATATTGGGTGCTGGTCACGATCAATTTAATGATTTTCCTGCCACTCAGCAATTAGGTGAGTCTTCATTGGCACGATTAGTAGAGGCTGTACGAATTCACCAATTATTACCACAGGCTGTAATTATTGGATCAGGCTATCAACCTAATGGTGGAGTGCCAGAATCCGATATACAAGCTCAGGCGGCGTACAGCTTGGGCTTACCAAAGAATCGTTTCTATCCGCTTCCGGCAGCATCTATTACTCTAGAGGAGGCTGCCAACTACCATGCCCAGTTTTCAGAATCGGATGTGCCTTTATTGATAGTCTCTTCTGCTATCCATAGGAAAAGGGCTGTTACTACCTTTGCACTTTATGACAGACAAGTGGAGTTTATTGGCACCTCATTCCACCTTAAAAATAAAAGTGAACTGTGGCACCTATGGTACATCCCTTCTATCGGTGCATTAAAAACAACTAAGAAAGTAGCTCACGAGTATCTTGGACTGCTATACCTGACTCTTTTCTCACAAAGATTAGCTTGAGGTTTTATGCAATATTTATATTGCTCCTTTTTGGGGAACGAAGATGCTTATTGTCAAAGATGGTTATAAGTAGTTAATATGGGAAATGGGTCATAAAGCTTTTAGTCAGATTGATTAGAAGAGTCTCTAATGGAAATGATTAGGGATTCCATTTCATTATTGACTTTTCGAGTGATTGCCTTGGTTTTTCAAGCTGATCCGACTTAACTATTTACTAGGTCGAGACATTGATCAGAAAAACAAATAATCCAACTTTGTTTTGCAAGTCAATTATTCCAATTATTTTTGAGTATCAATACAACTAAACAACAAAAAAGTAAACATGAATATACCGTCAGAATTAAAGTATACCAAAGATCACGAATGGGTAAAAATTGAAGGTGACATTGCCACTATCGGTATCACTGACTTTGCTCAGTCCGAGCTGGGTGACATTGTATATGTAGAGGTAGAAACGCAAGGAGAAGAACTTGAAGAGGGTGCAGTTTTTGGTAGTGTGGAGGCAGTTAAGACGGTTTCAGATCTTTTTATGCCTGTAGCGGGAGTAGTAGAAGAGGTAAATGAAGCGCTTGAGGATTCTCCAGAGATCGTCAATGAAGATCCTTATGGGAATGGTTGGATGGTAAAGGTGAAGTTAAGTGGTGAGCTAGGGGAAGAGTTGCTTGATGCAGATGCCTACAAAGAATTGATAGGAGCGTAATAAATGTTTTTCCGCTACAATTTATTTGCCTTTCTTTGGATTGTCTTATGTGCTTTGCTCACATTGCTGCCTGGGTCGAGTATGCCTGATTCAGCTTCTTTGGTAAAGGGAGCTGATAAAATTGCACATATTGTTATGTTTGCGGTTTTGGTGTTTTTACTCATCGTTGGGTTTAAAAAACAATATGAGTTTTTCTTTGTCAGGCACTATGCCGTTCCTTTTGCAATAGCTTGCGGATGGATTTATGGCATAGTAATAGAAATAGCACAACACTTCATACCAGGTAGAGGATTTGAGTGGAATGATATATTTGCTGACCTTATTGGTTGCATTTTAGGATATTTATCCTTTTATTTGCTTTATGAGTTCAATCCCAAAGAACTCTTACGCCAGTAAATGCGTCAATTAATTATAGATTTAGGATTATATACAACTAAACTAAACTCATGGAATTAAAGAAAAACCCCGAAGCTGACGTTCACGCAAAAAGTGGGCTATTCTTCAGCATCGGTCTTATGCTTACCTTAGCTATTGTGCTATTTGCATTTGAGTATAAGACATACGATGATGCTAATCTGGTAGATTTAGGTCAGCTAGACGATGATTTAGAAGAGATTTTAGACGTTCCATTGACGGAGCAACCACCACCACCGCCACCAAAGATTCAACAGCCTGAGATCATTGAGGTAGATGATGATGAAGAAATCGAAGAAGATATCGAAATTGAATTTGATATTGACATGGATGAAGACATGGTAGTGGAAGATATTCCGTTTTTCGATGATGGTGAAAAAGAAGTTGCTGATGAAATCTTCCAAGTAGTAGAGCAGCAGCCTGAGCCAGAAGGTGGTATGCAAGCATTCTATCAGTACGTACAGAAGAATATGAAGTACCCTTCGCAAGCACGTAGAATGGGTATTGAAGGTAAGGTTTTTGTGCAGTTTGTTGTGAATACGGATGGTACAATACAAGACGTAGAGGCTATAAAAGGCATTGGAGGAGGTTGTGATGAAGAAGCTATTCGAGTGCTGAAAGCCGCTCCAGCTTGGAAGCCTGGTAAACAAAGAGGTAAAGCAGTAAGAGTACGAATGGTTATCCCTATCACGTTTAAATTGGGATAATTATTACTCATCTAAGATTAATATGAAAAGCACCTTTTGGGTGCTTTTTTTGTTATGTTACTATGATAAAAAATATTATGTATATCCGCTTGTTTGCATCTTAAATTTCAAAGGAAGTAGGAAGTACTAAGTTTTAAAAGCGCTGAAGGCGCTATATATCAAAGCACTGGGCGAAGCCCTGTGAGAAATAGACAGCATGGCTTAGCCCTGAAAGGGCGGAACAAAGTAACAAGCTGTTTCTTTTCAATGCGTATATCTATTGATGTAGTTATGCGGAAAAGCATAAAAAATATAATCGATTATGGAAAATGGTAATGGTAATGATGATAAAAAAGATCAATCTAGGCACTTAAAAGAAAGAGAGGGGGCTAAAGAGAAGAAGGAAGATCATCTTGCACACCCTAAAGATTATTTGTCAGTCTCCGAAGAAGAGGTTTCTGATGATCAGGATGATTTTGAAAAGCAAACGGGTTTTAATGCCCCTGGTGGACTTTTAGGTAATTTGGGCTGTGGGAGAAATTAGATAGCGAGCTGCTTAAGGCTCTTTAACTAGGGCATGCTTAAAAAGCCCCAAATACTGCAAATTCGAGGCGGTACAAGCTTCGCTTTTTTTAATTGATGAAAAAAAAATGATAAATTTCAAGAAGCTTATTTTACGCTTTTAATTTTATGTATGTCCGCTTGTTTGCATCTTAAATTTCAAAGGAAGTACTAAGTTTTAAAAGCGCTGA
>JAFIEW010000178.1 GCA_020832375.1 Cyclobacteriaceae bacterium | reverse complement strand
TAAGGTAAAGATATTAATAACTTAATTAATCCCCAGAAAAATTGCTTGATCCCTTTTTCATGCAAAAACAAATTATCATTTACGAATCACAATAACGTTTGGGGTTAAGATTCAAAATGTCATATGGGGATATTTTGTGAAATGAATAAAACCGCTTTAGCTTGAAGATTATGTATTTCATGAAGCAATAAAACAATTCTTTAAATACGTTCTTCAATGTTTTAGCTATTTTTAAATGCGTCCTAAGTGGTGATTTAATATCTTTAGTCTTAGGCTTTCCATTTTATCAGAAGTCCTTATATAGAATGATAGTGGCGGTTGTTTGAAATGATTATATGCTAGAGGGTGAGCAAGAAGAAAACAGGCTAAAATGGGAGGGTATGTAGGTTGATGCTGTATAAGCTTTTTTACAAAACCAGATTTTAGTGAGGGGGTAAAACAAAAAAAGCAAGTCAATTGACTTGCTTTATAGTAGCGGGGACAGGACTCGAACCTGTGACCTTTGGGTTATGAGCCCAACGAGCTACCAACTGCTCCACCCCGCGATATATTGTTATACGTTTGTATTTCTATTTCGTTCTGCAAAGGTAGTTAAAAATATTTTCTACGCAAATTTAAACTGGTATTTTTTAACATTATTTGATGCAGGTATTTTTTTTAAATCGGCTTTTCCGAAATGGGACTGCAAATATATCATCATGTTTCGGATATTTCAAGTATATTTGCAAAAAAATATTTTATGTCAGTCAAAGAATCTTCTCATCATAAAGCCGGCTTTGTAAGCATCGTAGGAAAACCCAATGTAGGCAAGTCTACCTTGATGAATGCTCTGGTTGGCGAGCGGTTGTCAATCATTACTCACAAGGCTCAAACGACTCGCCACAGAATACTCGGCATTTTGAGTGGTGATGACTTTCAAGTGATCTACTCTGATACTCCTGGAGTTTTAAAACCTGAGTACAAGCTTCACCAAAGCATGATGCGCTTCGTAGATAGCGCTTTAGAGGATGGAGATGTGATATTATGGCTGGTGGAGTTGGGTGAAAAAAATCAGGATTATGAGGATTGGTTGGATCGGTTGAAAAAGGTTGAAGCTCCTGTTATCTTGGTGATCAATAAGATAGATAAAGCCGTAGGATCACAATTGGTAGATAAAATTGCTTATTGGCAAGAGCAGGTTAATGTTACAGAGATCATAGGAGTTTCGGCTCTTGAAAACACTAACGTTGAAAAGCTCTTTGAGCGTATTTTGCATTATATGCCAGAACACCCGGCTTACTTTCCAAAGGAGGATTTAACCGATAAGCCTGAGCGTTTCTTTGTGGCAGAGATGATCCGTGAGCAGATCTTTCAGCATTACAAGAAGGAGATTCCTTATAGTACTGAGGTGGAAATAGAGTCTTTCGAAGAGGAGGATAAAATCATTCACATTAGTGCCGTTATCTATGTAGAACGTAAATCGCAAAAGGCGATTATCATCGGTAAGGATGGTAAAGATTTGAAAGCGGTGGGTACTGCTGCCCGCCTTAATATGGAGAAGTTTTTTGGCAAAAAGGTCTTTTTACAGCAATATGCCAAGGTAGCTCCTGACTGGCGTCGCAATGAGCGCGCTCTAAAGAATTTTGGATACAAAAATTAATAAAAAATGTACAGCAATAATATTATTGCCATAGTAGGGAGACCTAATGTTGGAAAGTCTACGCTCTTTAATCGCTTGATAGAAAATAAGCAGGCGATCATGGACGACGAGAGTGGTGTGACACGTGATCGCCATTATGGCCATGGGCAGTGGACCCATTACTTTTTTTCTGTGGTAGATACCGGAGGGTATGTAGTTGGCTCGGAAGACATCTTCGAAGAAAAAATTAGAGAGCAAGTGGCTCAGGCACTCGATGAAGCGGACGTGGTCCTCTTTATGGTAGATGTACATACCGGTCTAACAGGTCTGGACCAAGACTTTGCTAAAATCTTAAGACAAGTGAAAAAGCCTGTTATCGTAGTCGCCAATAAAGCTGATACGCCTGATAAAATGATGGAATATGCAGAGTTTTATGCCTTAGGCTTTGATCAAGTTATTCCTATTTCTTCAGCGAGTGGTTCAGGGACAGGCGAACTCCTTGATGAGGTGATTAAATACTTCCCTGATAAGGGTGTGGAAAATCCAGATGAAGGTATTCCGAGAATATCTATTATGGGAAGACCCAATGCAGGTAAGAGTTCTTTCCTCAATACCATCTTAGGGACAGAGAGAAGCATTGTAACGGATATAGCGGGTACAACGCGCGATACTATACATACCCGATATAAGCTTTTTGGTAAAGATTTTTTGATTTCTGATACCGCGGGAATCAGACGCAAGAGCCGTGTAAAAGAAGATATAGAGTTCTACTCGGTGCTACGTGCAATCAGAAATATGGAAAGTAGCGATGTTGCCATTATTATTATTGACGCAGCTAGAGGTTTTGAAAGTCAGGACATGAATTTGGTTACCTTGGCCCATAAATACAAAAAAGGTATTGTGCTAATGGTCAATAAATGGGATTTGATAGAGAAGGAAACCAATACCGCCCGTGACTTTGAGAATAGCATTAGAGAACAGTTGGGTCAGTTGTCTTACATTCCGATTATCTTTTCTAGTGTTTTGACGAAGCAGCGGATTTTTCAAGTGATAGAAAAAGCGGTAGAAGTATATGAAAACCTTTCTAAAAAGGTGCCTACTTCAGAGCTTAATGATAAATTACTGCCAATTATAGAGAGAAATCCACCACCATCAGTAAGAGGTAAATATATAAAGATTAAATATGTGACTCAGTTACCAACTAAGACACCTACTTTTGCCTTTTTCTGTAATTTTCCAAATCACTTAAAGGTACAATATACACGCTTTTTAGAGGCCAGGATAAGAGAGTTTTTTGATTTTAGCGGTGTGCCAATAAAAATATTTTTCAGAAAAAAGTGAAAAAACTTGAATTTAAGTGTTAAAACTAATTACATTTGGTATTCATTCAAAACCTATATATTATGAAAAAACTATTTGCTTTCTTTTTAGCCGCTATGTTCGGCTTTGCTATGATCGCTTGTGATGGTGGTCAGCAAGAGTCTGACAGTCAGTCAGAATCAGTAGAAGAGTCAGTTGAGGATATCGCTGATGATGTAGAAGAGTCTATGGAAGACTTAGAAGAAGAAGTTGAAGAACTTAGCGAAGAAGCTGAGGAAGAACTAGAAGAAGAGGAAGAAGAAATTCTTGACTAGTTATTAGCTTCTTTTCAAAATTAAGCCTACACCTTTATGTGTGGGCTTTTTTGTGCTCTTTAATTGCTGATTCTACTTTTGAAATAGTTAGAATCGATAAAAAATACCATAAGCTCAATGTTGATCTACAAGCTTTTTTCGTGCGAGCATTAAATCTGACTTTTCAATATTCGCTAATTTTTTAATAAACATTTTAACGTACTCACCTCCTCATCCCTTGCAAAAATATAGATTGTAAAAAACCTAAAGCAAGTTTAAATAACCATTGATTAAGCTTCTTTTGGAGTGTATTTTAGATAGGATGATGACTTTAGCCACCTTTTTAAATGTAAAAGAGCAGCTTACAACTTCGAAACCTGATATGCTTTATAGAAGTTGTTATATTTAATATCATTGTTGTCCGGTAAAAGTACGTTTTCAATATTTATATTATTATAGCTC
>JAFIEW010000177.1 GCA_020832375.1 Cyclobacteriaceae bacterium | reverse complement strand
TTACCAATAAGCTGGCATCTGGCTCCTCTACAACAGTTACTGTAACTACTGCCTCATCAGGATCACAAGGAGGCGCCGAAACAAGATAAGTAAATAAATAATCACCAGCCGCTAATCCACTAGGGTCAAAAACTCCTGAAACGGGATCACCATTGACATCAAACCATTCGCCTCCAGGGTCAGGTGTGCCACCTAATTGGTCAAATAAGTTGATCGATGCGTCAGTGTCACAGATGAATACCTGATTGTCTTCTCCTGCATCAGGTAGAGGATTAACCGTTAATACAATTTCACCAGTAGTTGTAATGACACTACATCCCTCAGCATCAATGACATTTATTATAGAAAAAGTAAAGTCTCCATCTGAGGCAAGTATAAAATTGATGGCTTCGCCACTATTGTAGTTAGAAACGGTACCTACATTTTCAATATCAAGTTCAAAAGGTGCTGTTCCACCAATAAGTTCAGCTCTGAAAGTCACTTCATCACCTATACAGAAAGTATCGTCAGTCTCGTCTATCGATAAGATCGCTTCGTCAACGGAAGGGTTAACCCCTACTGTTACCTCACCTGTTTGGGTACATCCATTACCATCGATTACAGTAAGTGTATAGGTAATCGTACCATTGGGAGTAGCAATAGGATTGGGACTAGTTGGATCATCTAAGAAGTCTACAGGCTCCCATGAATATGAAAAGTCGCCAGCAATTCCACCTGAAGCTGTTGGTTCACCCCCTAATTGAACAGAAACACCCACATCACCGCAAATTTCTGTATCATCCCCAGCGTCTACAACCAGAGGGGGGATATTTGGAACTGCAACAGATTGAGATCTGATTTCTCCAGTATCTACCTCTTCTACATTAATTGTGTAATTACCAGGCACTGTGGTTTCGAAAATGTAAGTACCTGGTCCCGTATCTATTTCAACCCTTACAGGCAAAATACTTCTATTAAACACTACATTATAGACCTGTGTACCCCCTGAAACAGTTACCGCTAAAATTGAGTTGTCTCCAGGACATTGAGCAATATCAATATTAAAATCTACTGAGAGTTCTTGTGCATAAACTTCTTTTTGCCAAGCCCCAAATAAAAATAAAAAGATAATTGTTATAAAATGTAAATTATTTTTCATATTTATAGTCTAAAAATCAAAACTTAATTTGCTCACTATTACCATACCTCCCATTTTCTTTTGTTTCAGTAACGAATACAAAATATTTGGCACCCTCTTTTTTTGTAATTGTTAACCTAAAATCTTGCATTGACGCGTATTCTTGGTCTATGATAAATTCCATTTTATCAGCTGAATAGATCTCTTTCACAATTACTCTTACAGGAAATTCCCAACCTTGAAAATTGTCTTGCTTTATCAAAATCTGCGCTGATGTGGACGAAGAATTGACCACTTCTACCTTAAGCTCTTGATTCTGAAATTGATACAACTCAGGGAAAAAAGTAAATGAACTAAAAATTAAGATCAATAATACTGCGGTAGATCTTCTTAAAAAGTTTTTTAAAAATATGTTTCTCAATGAATTCATAATGTTAATGTAAATCGATAAAAATTGGTCTATTGTTTGTCTAATATAGGTCATTTTTCACCTTTCCTCAAACAAAAGTAAGATAGAAATCGAATTTTCAAAAGCGATTGTATAAAAAAAATGTATAAACACCACAAATACAGAAGTATACAATACCAATCTTAAAGAAAAAATTAAATCTTAAGTACAAACTAAGGTGTATAAAAAAAGCCGATTGTCAATCGGCTTTAAAATTTTATTCTGCATGTAACCATTGCTTTTTATCAAGCAATTCCTCTTCGCTTTCCCTTATATCGGGATCATCTACACAGCAATCTACAGGACATACCGCAGCACACTGAGGTTCTTCATGAAAACCCGTACACTCCGTACACTTACCACTCACGATATAATAAAACTCGTCTGAAACAGGTTCTTGAGGCTCATCGCCAGAAACAACTGAACCATCTTCTAATTCAACCTCATTCAATTCAGTTCCACCAGCCCAAGTCCACTCCACTCCTCCTTCATAAATTGCCGTATTAGGGCATTCCGGTTCGCATGCACCACAATTGATACATTCATCCGTTATCATGATAGCCATAGTATCTTCTTTTTTGGTTAATAATCGTTTCAAAAACAACAATCAACTAAATTGTGTTTCAAAAACAGCCGCAAAATTGCTGTATTTATTTGAAAAAATGCAGCCAACCCTCTTATTCAGAATCATTCTATTAAAAAGAAAAAAATATGCTTGTACTCATCCAAAATATGTCAAGACATACTTTTAAATTGAAATGGCATATCTTACTTAATTACAATTACTGATGCGAAAAATAAATGAATAAAATAAAAATGATTTTAAACTACTTAAAAGATCACGATACTGGCAACTGCACTATATTGATTAGATCGTCCGATTTTTTTAAGCTGCTTTTTTTTTAGATTGAATCTTCGTTATTTTACCCAATATTGAACAATAACAAATCAATGAAACTTTTTATTACAGTAATCTCATTTTTGGTCCTTATAGCTAATAATGTTAGCGCTCAGCTTCTTATCGGACCAGTCGCTGGATTTCAAATGAATAGTACCATTTTCGACGATGATAACTCTGCAGATGTGTTTTCTAGAGAATTTGTACCTGCTTTTCATTTTGGAGCGGTTTTAAATCATGACATCGATGGTTTCTTTTCTTTACACTTTGAATTAAAATACGCGCAAAGAGGTAGAGATATAAGGGCACAGGGAATAGATCTTGAAAGAGTAGTGGACAATTTTGAGCCTAATTTATTTGTGAATCGTTTTTTTTACGGTGCTAGGAGTAGATTCCATTTTATAGAAGTACCAGCATTACTTCGAATGAGCTTTGGTCGAGAACCCATAAAATATCATTTCAGTGTAGGTCCTAATGTATCTTATTGGTTAGGTGGCAGTGTTAAAGAATATGAGATTCGTGAAGATGAGCGCCTGACAGCTCGTTCTAGAATTCATTTCAACCCTAGTGACGAACCAGGGCCAGTAGTTGGGCCTACAGCTCAAAGGCTACAATTTGGCCTTGATTTTGGAATTGGTACTACCTTCGATACACGCGCTGGTGAAAAAGTGATGATAGATTTACGGTACCAATGGGGTCACTCATTTTATTCCACACGCTCCGCATATGATGCAGGAGTTCCTTACGAAGATTTACGATCAGCACACAGTATATTTTCATTAAGTGCTGCTTACCTATTTGAAATGAGCCTGTTCCCTGAAAAGAGAGGGAAAAAGGTAAAAACAAAAACAAGATAATATTTCTGATGAAATATAATAAGATTATCAACTTTTGATGATTTTTAAGGTGCGCTTAATCTTAAAAATAAGCTCTTAACTTCCTAAAGCCATATATCTGGGCTTAAAATATGAATCCAATGACAGAAGAAAATAATAAAAAATTATAAGTTTTTCAAACAAAAAGTTGTAGTATGCAAATCGATATTATTTTACATGCAAATCAGCTTGTGTGCACCATAAATTTCAAAGGAACTAATATTGTTTACAATCTCTGAAGACGCAATATAGCAAAACACAAGGTAAAGCCCTGTGAAAAATAGAAAGCGCACACTCAACTCTGAAAGGACGTCACAACTTAACCATTTGTGTCTTTTCAAGGCTTATATCTGTTAACGTAATTATGCGAATAAGCATATCATTTTATAGAGGTGTTAACTTAGCTACTTATCTTTATTTGCTGATAACTAATATGTT
>JAFIEW010000033.1 GCA_020832375.1 Cyclobacteriaceae bacterium | reverse complement strand
TATTTTGCACTTTATAAATCTTTAATACCACAATTACTGTTTTCTTAATGATAAGTGGTTTTGAAAGCTGAGGAGAGGGTTAGGGGTGCTTGTACTAAAAACCTCAATATTACAATATCAGTGAAAAAGTTTTACGTTATTCAATTTCAAAAGGTAATACAAGTTTACAGTTCAATTTATCAATATTTATCTATTTTGATTTCACCAAAAGGTAATAAATTATTTTAAAAACTCATTATGAACCCTATAGACTGGGGGGGGGATTTTATCCAATTCCTTCTGGTTTAATATTGTCCCCATTCTTTTTTTAAACCTTAGATAAGCTATAACCGTTTGTTGCTTTTGTTTAAATAATAGCCCAAATCGATCTCATAATAGTGATGAAGTAGCATATTTAAAGCTAAAATTTTGCTTAAAAAGTTATACTGGTATATCTACCCATCGAGTGAGTACATTAAATATGATTTACCAATTACAATAAAATAAGTTTTACATTCATAGATAAATCCCTATTTTTGAGGATAAAATGAACAGTATATGATATTATTAATTCTGTCTATTGGCCTATTAATAGCGTTTTTAAGCCCCTCTTTGCATAGAATTGCAAAAGATAATTTGGGTTTATTACTAGCTATCTATCCTTTAAGCTTTCTTTTGTTTTTGCTTTCCCGAGGTAGTAGCGCTACTGTGGAGACACATACTTGGATCGAAAGGTTTAATATAAACTTTTCATTTCAGCTCAACGAATTAGGATGGCTTTTTGGAGTTCTTGTCAGCTTTTTCGCAATTTTTATTTTTGTATACGCTTCAAAATACATGAGCTATTATAAGGGAGCAGGTCGCTTTTTCTTAGCCTTATGTATGTTTTTCACTGCAATGATGGGCATTGTGTTATCAGAAAACCTGATATCCCTCTTTTTATTCTGGGAGATGACAAGTTTCAGTTCCTTCTTGCTGATTGGTTTTTTTCATGAAGATGAGTCTTCGCGTAGATCTGCCATGCAAAGTATGGTCATCACAGTAGGAGGGGGACTATTCTTCCTGTTAGGTGTTTTACTTTTAGGACATGTCGTTGGCTCTTATGAAATAAGAGATGTTATTGCTCAGAAAGACCTACTTATAGGACATAGCTTTACTCCCTATATTGTAGGATTGATTCTTATGGGAGCTATGACTAAATCAGCTCAATTCCCATTTCATTTTTGGTTACCTAATGCGATGGCCGCGCCCACACCGGTAAGTGCATTCTTACATAGTGCAACTATGGTAAAAGCTGGCGTATTCTTAGTAATGAGGATGTATCCAGCCTTAGGTTGGAATGAGATTTTTACTACTGTACTATTGTTATCAGGTGCCATCACGATGCTTTTAGGGGCTTGGAGGTCTGTAGTAAGGTTGGAATTGAAAGCCATTTTAGCAAATACCACTATTAGCGCCTTAGGGATTATCATGATGTTTTTAGGTCTTGGTACGGCTAAAGCTATTGCCGCGGCGGTTGTCTTCCTTTTTGCTCACGCATTCTATAAAGCAACCTTGTTTTTAGTTGCGGGGAATGTCATAAAGGCTAAGAAAGATAAAAACATAGGCAATTTAGCTGGAAACTTTAAAGATATGCCTCAAACTGGCCTTGCATCGTGGTTAGGTGCTTTGAGTATGGCTGGAATGATACCCTTTTTGGGTTTCCTCGGGAAAGAGTTATTGTATGGTTCGGCTTTTGAAGCGGGTAGCCTAATTGCCTACATTCTTCTTGGAGCAACTTTTATTAGTTCTGCCTTTTTTGTGGTTGTTGCATTGAGATTCAGTTGGTATTTATTCAAACCTGGTAGTCAGGATACAGGTCATGAACTGAATTCGAAGGAACTACCATTTGGTCTTACCCTAAGTCCATTGGTATTTTCCATTGGCGGACTTACCCTTGGCCTAATAGGTTCATTGGCTTTTGTACAAGATAAAATAGCTGCAATGGCAGGTACAATATTACCTGAAGCATTTGAAAAAGTAGATTTAGGCCTTTGGCATGGAATTAATGGGGCTTTAATTTTATCAATAATCACGCTGATCGTTGGGTTTTTACTATTTAAAAACCTTAATATGAGAGAAAGCAAACGGCCAGTAGTAGGTTCAGAAAAATCATATTTTGCCTTTTTATCTAATATGAATAAGTTAGCAAGCTTTCATTATCAGCAGATGCAGACTGGGTATTTACGCAATTATTTAGGGGTTACCTTACTTTTTTTGGTAGTTATGATTGGAGTTGCCGTCTATATTGTAGGGCAACCTGCACCTCTCAATGAGATCTTAACGGTACCACCTGAATATCCATTTTACCAACAGGTGATCATTTTGTCAATTCCTATCGCAGTAGGCATTATCTTTTTTACTAATTCACGTGTGAAAGCGATCATTACATTGGGTATAGTAGGTTTTTCTTTGGCCTTAATTTTTATTTATTACGGTGCACCAGATGTAGCGATTACCCAATTATTGGTGGAGACTTTAACAGTGGTGTTTTTTGTGATCATTTTACACAAATTACCAGAGTTTAAAACCTTCGCACCCAAGTACGGTAATGTTGGCTATTTTGTCATTTCATTGATTTTTGGCCTAGCCATGACCTATGTGATGATTCAGGTGATGTATTTTGATATACCAGACACCTTGAAAGGTTATTTTGGGGAAGCAAGCTACCTTGAGGGTAAAGGAAAAAATATTGTCAATGTTATACTTGTTGACTTTCGAGCTTTAGATACTATGGGAGAGATTGCTGTATTGGCGATTGCTGCCACAGGTGTTATTTCAATGCTTCGATTGAAAGATCACTCCGAATTGAATAAAAGTTCCAATAAAAAAGTGAGTTGAAATTCGTATTTATATTCAATAGTGTACATACGACAATGAAAACTAAGCTTTTCTGAGACTTGTCCTTTATTGTTAAATTGAAAGGAACTTAATTAATGAATAAGGTAATGATGTCGAGTTACCACGATATTGATAATAACTAAGCGATCATTTATGAAAACATTGATTGTAAATACAGCCATAAAGTTTCTAATACCACTATTTGTGCTATATAGTCTTTATTTATTATTTAGAGGGCACAACGAGCCGGGAGGAGGATTCATTGGTGGTTTGATTGGAGCTTTACCTTTTGTAATGTATGCAATGGTGTATGGAGTTGATGAAGCGAGAAAGACCTTTCCTTTTAATTGGCCACTTTTTAAATCATTAGGACTTTCTTTGGCTATTTCAGCTGCATTGCTAGGCCTAATATTTAAGGGGGATTTGTTTGCGGCACTATGGGCTGACTTTTACCTACCGATTATTGGTAAACCAGGAACACCTATCTTGTTTGATATAGGAGTTTATTTTGTGGTGGTAGGTGTGATTGTTGAGTTGAGTTATAATATGATTAACTACGAAGACTAACTAATATGGAAATTGTATTACCATTTGTGGTAGGTTTTTTATTTACAAGCGGTGTGTACTTAATGATGCATCGTAATTTTATTAAGATCATTTTGGGTATGGCGCTATTAGGCTATGCAGGTAATTTATTCCTATTTGTAATTAGCAGAATTACCTTAGGGCAACCTGCCTTTATTCCATCTGATGCAGAAAAAATGGGTGAGGTATATGCAGATCCATTTCCACAGGCTTTGATTTTAACGGCTATTGTTATTGGTTTTGGGGTACAAGCATTTGCAATTATCCTCTTAAAAAGAACCTATATAAATATTGGAACAGCTAACTTGGACGAGTTGAAAGATGAAGACTAAAGGCTACTTACTTATATGCAAGTAGTACATTGGTAATATATAATCAAATTAATTTTAAAGGATTTGGATGGATGCTAAATGGTACGATTAATTATTTCTATAAAGCTTAGATCTATAATCGTATTTTTTAGCTAGTGATATCAACTTAATACAAATGAAAGAAAATCTAATTATAGGTGCATTGCTAAGTCCGTTTGTTGCTGGTATTATTGGATTGCTGCCTAATATAAGCGTACAGTGGCAAAAGCGAGTTTCATTACTTGGAACGATTTCCATGATGATCTTCAGTAGCTTATTAGTCATAGAAGTGGACAAAGTAGGTGTGCTAAGCTTTCAGGCAGGTGGTTGGGAAGCGCCTTATGGTATTAGTATTGTTGCTGATCGCTTAAGTGCCTTAATGGTATTGGTCACTTCAATAATAGCCTTTCCTGCCTTGATTTTAGGTTTTGAAAGCGTACATAAAGATAGAAAAGTTGCAAAATTCTTCCCAATCTTCATGTTTTTGATTTTAGGGATTTCAGGTTCTTTTCTTACTGGTGATGTTTTCAACCTTTTCGTATGGTTTGAGATCATGCTCATTAGTTCTTTTGTACTTTTAGTAATGGGTAACTCCAAGAAGCAAGTTAAAGGAACTATCAAATATCTAGCTATCAATGTCTTAAGTTCTACACTTTTCTTAGTAGGAATTGGGGTATTGTATGGAATTGCTGGATCAGTAAACATGGCTCATTTAGCTTTAGTTCTTCCAGAAATTGAGCCTAAAGGTCTTGTAGCCCTATCTGCCGTATTCTTTTTTGTTGCCTTCGGTATTAAGGCTGCCATTTTTCCTGTTTATTTTTGGTTACCTTCATCTTACCATACACCTTCGACAGCGGCTACTACGATTATCGGTGCCTTGCTGACAAAAGTTGGTATCTATACCATGTTGAGATTTTTCAGTTTAATGTACTACGATCAAATCTCATGGATGCAACAAATAGTATTTGTTATTGCTGCATTTACAATGATCAGTGGAGGACTTGGAGCTTTAGCACAGACGAATGTTAAGAAGCTTTTTTCATTTAGTATTATCAGTCAAATTGGATACATGGTAATGGGCGTGTTTATTGGCACTGCTGCTGCATTTGGAGCGGTTATTTACTTTTTGGTTCATAATATCCTGGTAAAAGGTGCGCTATTTATCATTACAGGTATTGTTGGTGAGCATACTCGTAATTTTGATTTGAAAAAAGGCGGAGGTATCGCTAAAACCTATCCGCTCTTAGCTGTATTTTATCTTATTGTAGGCCTAAGTCTTGTTGGGATTCCTCCTCTAAGTGGCTTTTGGGGTAAATTTGGATTACTTTCCGCGGGTATCATCACAGAACAATATTGGATTATCAGCATAGCACTGGCTGTTAGTGTATTGACTATCTTATATTTCTTAAAGGTATGGAACGAATATTTCTGGAAAGCACCAAAGGTAACTAAGACTAAAAGGCCTTTACCTTATAAATTTGTAATATCAGGTAGTGCCATTGTACTCTCTGTTATTTTAATTGCCGTCTTTGCTGATCCTATTATTAATTATTGCGTTCAGGCTGGTGAGGACTTGTTCAATAAAAATCTTTATATTAAATCAGTATTAGGAGATGTTGAAATATCTATTTAATCTTATTGTTCCTATTGTTGCAGTTTATTACGCACTTTCCTTGCTTGATGGCGTTGAGAGTAATTTAATCAACTCTACTGGGTTGTTCGTTGGTTTTTATCTTATTATGTGGCTTAGTAGCTTCCTTTACAGTAAAACCCATTTCTATCAGGTAATTAGAATTGCAAGTTTCACAGTCTACTTCTTTAAAGAGTTGTTTATTGCTACATTAAGGGTTGCCTATGATATAGTTACTCCGAATACTTACATTACCCCCTCTGTATTAGCCATTCCTATGGATGCAGAAACAGATGTAGAAATTACTTTACTTGCCAGTTTTATTACACTTACACCAGGAACATTAAGTATTGATGTATCTGATGATAATAAGTTCCTCTATGTTCATACCTTATATCTAGAAGGTGATGATCCAGAGCAAGTAAAACGTTCCATTAAAGAAGGTTTCGAAAGAAGAATTCTTGAAATCACTAGAGCTAAAGACTAGAAACTATGACCTTATTTGAAATATCACTTATTATTGCAATCACCATAATTTCCTTAGGTATATTATTGGCGATTATTCGTTTGATTATGGGGCCATTTCTTCCCGACCGTGTTACAGCCTTTGATTTAATATCAGCTAATGTTATCGCAATCATTGCAATTTTTGCTGTTTTATCTGGTAGTTATCAATATTTCGATGTGGCCGTTCTTTTGTCCCTTATTATATTTTTTGGAGCGGTATCTTTTACTTACCATATGAATAAGGTTATCAAAAAGAGAAATGAAAAGCTTGATGAACAGCTAGAGGAGTCTGAATACAAGGATAAACTTTTCCAATAAAAAATCTACACTCAACTTAAACGTCTTCCAACATGGATTTATTTATAGAAATTATTTCAAGTATTTTGATTTTAATAGGGGCTGGCTTTATGGGGATAGCTTCTATTGGTATGTTGCGTTTGCCAGATTTTTACATTCGTATGTCTGCAATTACTAAGGCTGCCACATTAGGTACTGGATTAATCATTTTAGGTATTGTCATCTATTTTAATGATTTGGTGATTGCTGGTAAGGGTTTTGTGATTTTTACATTTACAATACTTACTTCACCTGTAGCAGCACACATCATTAGCCGAGCTGCTACCCGGAAGGGGGTTCCATTTTGGGGTAAAACAGATGTAAAAGAGTTTGAAGGCTACCTCAAAAAGTACAGAAGAGTGGAGTTGGAAAAGGAAGATATTTACTAATATCAATAGGTTATATAAAGATTGTAGTACCGTTATTAACTCATTCCAACTTAATAGTTGGAATGAGTTTTTTTGTTTCAGTTTTATTTCATGTTCATCCCTCCATCTACGATCAAATCTTGACCGGTTACTGCCCTTGACCATGTTGATGCAAAAAATAAGCATACATCAGCTAATTCTTCTGGAGTTGTAACTCTTTGCAGAGGTGTATTTGCCTTTATGATATCAAATACTTGTTCTGATGTTGCTGCGCTTGCATCTGTCGTTTTTAGTAAACCTCCCGATATCATGTTGGCAGTAATATTATGTGCACCCATTTCCCTCGCTAAATTCCGGGTCAAACCAAGCAAAGCGGCTTTAGCAGTAGTGTAATCGTAATACGGTACCACTGGATTATGAAAAAGATTAGTACCTATTTGAATTATTCTTCCAAATTGCTCTTTTTTCATTCCTGGTAAACAGGCTTTTACAGCATTATAAGCACCCTTAAGTGTCCCATTTAGTTGGCTTTCGAAATCGTGATATTCTAGTTTTTCGAATTGCGTATTTTGTGATGGATCAAATTGGTAATTGTGAAGAGCATTATTAACAAGACTATGAATAGGGCTATTGAAATGCTTTTCAGCTTGCCTTACCATTGCAGCAACTTCATTTTCGTTTCGCACATCAGCTTTAATAGCAATGCTATGATTTCCAAGTGTATGCGCAAGCTCTTCAGCTGCTACCTTACTCTGAAAATAGTTGATTACCACTCGTGCTCCTTCTTGATTAAATGATTTTGCAATTGCACGACCAAGACCTCTTGACGCCCCCGTTACTAAGACTACTTGTGATTTAATTTTCATATGATGATTTGTTATTGGTTGATATACACTACCAATAAAGTAACTGTTAACATTTATATTTGGTAGTGATAAGATTAAACGCTATTGCTTCTAAGTAAAAGAAATGACGTTTGCTTTTATCTTAATTTACAGTTTTGAAATATGTACTAGTCGTTTTGTATATTTGCTCCGTTAATGTAGTAAAAGTAATTTAACACGATTTATTCTATGGAAGTTTTCGAAAAGGATCTTTTTAATAGAAAACTATCTTCATCCTTACAATGGTAAGTTTGAAAACAGAGGAAGGAAAGGTTTTTTATGTGTACGAAAAAGATGATCATTTGAAAAATATCCATTTAAAAGGTTATATTGATTTGTATATTCTTCAGGTTGGACATTGGGGTACATTACTAACCTATCTACAAGTATCATGTATATGTCTTTTCTGATTTTGGCTGTATTTCATCCGCGATTAAAATTGACTTAAAATTTGTTATTTGTTGCTATCATCATAATTCAATTATCACGTTATTTTAACATTAAATGTTGGTGTTTTTTATCTTTACAAAGACATGAGCCAACTATAATTTAAGTATATGGCAAAAAGTATTCTCAAAGCAACTAGTATCAATAAAAATTTTGGCGATCTACAGGTGCTTAATAACGTAGACATGGATATACAGCGCTCTCAGGTGGTATCTATAGTCGGTGCATCTGGAGCGGGTAAAAGTACGCTGTTACATATTCTCGGTACTTTGGACAAAGCGGATAGTGGGTCGTTGTTTATCTCAAATACAGAGGTTTCAAAATTAGATACTGATGGCTTAGCGGACTTTCGTAATAAGAAGCTAGGTTTTGTTTTTCAATTTCATAATCTATTACCAGAATTTACGGCTCTCGAGAACGTTTGTATTCCTTCTTATATGAGAGGTGGTGATAAAAGTCAAATTGATAAAAAAGGTGTTGAAATGCTTAGTCGCCTAGGCCTAGGTAGTAGGGCACAGCATAAGCCATCGGAATTATCGGGAGGGGAGCAGCAAAGGGTAGCTGTGGCTAGAGCATTAATTAATCAACCTGAAATTATTTTCGCTGATGAGCCTAGTGGGAATTTAGACTCCAAAAATGCAGCTGATTTACACGAACTATTCTTTCAGTTAAGAGATGATTTTGGCCAGACTTTCGTTATTGTTACCCATAATGAAGAACTTGCTGAAATGACGGATATCAAATATGAGATAAAAGATGGTAGTATCTTGGGTACTGCTAGGGTAAAATCGTAATCTAATGAGAATAGGTGCATTCTTTATACTTTGTTTTACTGTTCTGCTTTCTATCCTCTCTGTAAAGCTTCAGGCGCAATCAGGTAACTCCTACAATCAACTATATGTGCAAATCGAAAGCGGTAGGGGAAATGAGGTCTTACCCCAGCTCAATCGATTTATACAGCAAAACCCTGGTCATGTAAGTGCTAGATTTGAGAGGGCGAAAATTTTGGAGAGACAATTATTGACTGTTAATCCAGTTTTAAGATTAAATCAGATTATTATTCAGTCTGATGATTTGTTATCATCATACGAAAAGCTGAAGCAAGATTTCGATTCTGTTGAAATCGCCAAAAATTATGAATACTATCAACAATTTTTGAGACGTAATCCTGAGACTAGGGTTTTTGAAGTAAATAGAACAGCACTATTTAATAATTTGGATGAGCGGATGCTGTTAGTTCAAAGATTTAAATTAGAGGCTGAACTTATTAATCGTTCACTTTTTGTTATTATAAATTCCTATAATGAAGCTGTCGATCAATATTCTAAATTAATTGATGATTCCTCTCAAAGTAATGACTTGTTACTTAAATCTGATAAGAGCTTAAATGATTCTTTAGTTCGGTTTAATGGTTTATATGATTTAATTGTTTCAAGTAAACATACCTACGATTCACTTAAAGAGATTTTCATAGGTAGCTCTCAACTAATTAATGTAAATGTAAGAGATTATTTTCTTCTCAATTCCTTTGAAGATATTTCAAAGGTTAACATTACGGATGCCGCTCTTGATTTATATAACTTAAGCATGTGGTCTGACGAACTTCGAAATAAGCTAAATTTTGAGGTCTTGCCAATTAAAAATGCCCTCTTTAGTGACATTCAGCTACTTTTTCTATATAGGGGAGAATCCTGTTATGAGTTGAAAGACTCATACGACGAACAATATCAATTTTCTAAAATATTGGACGCAGCTTTAAATAAGTTGAATCAAAAAGAATTTGCAGAAAATCTGGTGAATCTTTATCAAAAACTTTTTAATTACAGCTGCCTACAAGTTTTTTTGGACAAAAACGATGGAAATGCTACTCGAGTAGAAATTATCAATCAACAGATTCAAATTTTGCTTGAAATGATGTACACTATCGAAACATTAAATACCAAGCAGTACCGCTTATATGCAGATCGTTATTATCATGACTACTTTAATAATATACACGAGGATTATCAAGACTTTGAACTTCTTCTTACTAGTTGGTTGGAGGCTCTTGAGAAGGCTAAAAGTAGAAAAGTAATCGATCTAGTTCAGTATCGTGCTGATAAAAAGTATATGACATTTGATGGTCTAGAGATTGCCTTAAGTCCAATTAATGAGATACTAGTATCCGACCTAAATAACTTTCAAAGCACAAGCTTGGCGTCGGCTACTTATGAAAATAATTTCTTTCTCTCTGGTTTCATATCTGAAACGAGAGAGGCTTTCGTACTTTCCTTTAATCGCGACCGTGAGGTATTATGGTCAAGACGTAGAAACGAGCAAGTGACAAGTAGTGATTCTAGCAAATTGAAGCATCATCTCAAGTTGGTAACTGGTGATTCAAACCACCTGCTTTGGGCTTCTGAATGGCTACATCCAGAAAGCAGGTCAGAAGTTGACATATGGCTTATGGATCAACTCGGTACGAGTATCATCATCGAAAAAAAGAAAATGACAATACAAGGTAAAATTGAAAGCTTTAACTATCTAGATGGTGAAGTAATCCTAAAAACTTGGAGTGAAGATAATAAAGAAGGTTTTCTATATTTTATTGCATCAGATGGTAAGGTCAATCGTAAAACTTGGCTGAGACCGTAATCTAAGGGTTAGATTTTTTTATCTTTAAGCCAAATGATACCATTTCAGTAAGAGAGGAAGTACGCATATATTGATTAATGTTCATAGTATACTCACCAGTTTTATCAAAATTTTTATCTTTCAATGCCAAGAACTCATGAGAATATATACTGCCAAACCCACTTTTTCCTTTTGGCTTACCCGTTTTGGGTTGAAATAAGTCCATCTCATGCAGATCATAGGATACTATCTCTCCGTCTGGATCGAGTAATTGGTATTTAACATATAGATTTTGATAACGATAGTCGGATTTGTTGCGGAGTGTATAGAAAATATCATAGGTGATATTAGTATCTTCAATTTCAAACGAAAAGCTCAGGGTGTTGTCCTCGTCCCATCGTGAGTCGTTAAAGTCATTGATGCTATCGAATATTTTGCCTTGCTCGCAGGACACAAGCAAGAAGCTGAAAATCAGTATACACAGCATTTTTAGACGGTCTTTCATTTCTAAATTGGTTTATATTTAAGAATTTGCTTTTTTAATGAAGCTGATGGATTTTTTTCGCATTCTCTTTTGCCTGAATTTATTCCACATAGGGTAAAAAAGTACTGCTCCAATAATCAGTAAAGCACCAAAGTAAAATTCAGTATTCATTTGTTCTTTCTCGCCAAATATAATCAAGGCTAAGATAATCCCATAAACAGGTTCTAGATTAATGGTTAGGTTGATGTTAAAGGCTGACAGTCGTTGCATAAGTTCTACCGCTACTGAGTAGGCATATACTGTACACACCCCAGCTAATATAAAAATATAGATCCAGTCATGATTATTAGTAATCCATTGGAAACCATCACCATCACCAAGGGTAGTATCGAACAAAGGAAATATTAGTATGCAAGTAATTGCGGCTCCAATCATTTCCCAGAAAGTAATCATATAGGCGTTGTGCACTTTGGCAAACTTGCCATTGATGACTGTAAATAATGCCGCAAGAAAAGCCGAGATCAAAGCTAAACCGATACCTAAGGCATATTGAAACTCTACTTTAAATATTATGATCAAACCCACTAAAACAACAAGGCCAAGAAATACTTCGACTTTTTTAATTTTGCTCTTTGTGAAAAGTGGCTCTAGAAAGCTCGTGAATAGGGCACATGTGGCCATAACTGCTAGAGTAACACTAACAGTACTAAGTCTAGCGGCTGCAAAAAATAAAATCCAATGAAACGCAATGATAATGCCATTTGCTAAAAGTAAAGCTATGGTACGAGATCCTAGATTAAACTTTCGTTTTCGTATAGCTAACAGACCTCCAAGCAATACTGAGGCTATTGCTGTTCGGTAGAATGTTATCTCTACTGAGTCTAAGGTCATCAAAACACCAATCACGGCGGTTGAGCCCCAAAGCAAAACGATGAAGTGGAGCTTCAATTGATCTTTCACTGCTTCTTGTATCATCGAGGAACAGTTTTATAAAGCACAAAGCCAACAATAGAAAAGACAATATTTGGGATCCAAACTGCTAAAATAGGATTGATGGTTCCTGCTTGTGCAATACTTCTACTTAAAATGAAAAAGATCAAGAAGATAAAGGCAATCAAAAAGCCTGCGGCAATTTGCACTCCTGACCCGCCTCTCACCTTTCTAGCTGATACAATCAATCCTATAAAGGTCAAAATGATTACTGCAAA
The DNA here is from genome assembly GCA_020832375.1 of Cyclobacteriaceae bacterium. GTDB lineage: Bacteria > Bacteroidota > Bacteroidia > Cytophagales > Cyclobacteriaceae > JAFIEW01. The sequence goes on along the minus strand of JAFIEW010000033.1, from coordinate 22,757 downwards.
AGGTGACATATAGCGAATGTAAAGTTCAATCTCATACTCAGCAATGTCGTCTGCACCTCTATTTTTAAGCTTACTGATGTAGGCATTGAGTTCATCGATAGTCAAGGCTTCGTTCATCCGGTATTGATTGGCGAAATCACTCGGTGTAATACTGAGTACAGTGTCTAAAACAGAACCCATCGTGACCTTTTCATTAAAACCATCAAAAGAGCGAAGCTGCCAATCAAAGATCGTCCAATGAGAGCTATCTGCGTCCCACTTTATACGACGAGCCATCAACTTATCAGTTAACTCTCCTTCTGCGATAGTTTCTAAAGTAAATTTATAGCCAATATCTGATTGGTTATTATAAGATTCTAGATAAAGATAAGTTTCAGGCCCTTCCTTGATATGAACATTCCTTTCATTGAAGTAAAACGGCTTCTTGAAATACTCTACTTCAAAGGCTACTCTAAATTTATTCGAATTGGGAATAATATATCCGGTAAGGTAAAAACTAGCGACTGCAATAATGATAGCCGCTAAAAAATAAGGGAACATCATTCGAGTAAAGCTAATGCCAGAGCTGAGTATAGCAATAATCTCTACCTTTCCGGCGAGCTTTGCAGTAACAAAAACTACAGCTATAAAGGTAGTAATTGGTGTGATCAGATTGGCCACAAAAGGGATAAATGCAAGATAATAAGATATTATATCTGCGGCACCCAAGTTGTGTTGTATGAAGTCGTCGTTTTTCTCAGTGAAATCAATGACCACAATAATCGATACCAATATCGCCACCACAAACACGAAGGTGCTGATAATCTTGAAAAATATGTATCGATCGATTAATTTCATTGAATTGGCTGCTTATAGTTATGCCTTTTATAGTTCTATTATATCTTCCAAAATTTTAATAAATCTTCTTTTATTCGGTATTCAATTGCTGAGTTGAAAGATTCTCAAACAAGTGAACCAACTTCAATCAATACTACATCCCTATAAACTTTTGAGGAAGCAAAGTCAATTGAGTTTTATCCGATTAGGACGGATCATATCCTCATCCCACGAAAAAGAATTATAATCTTCTCATAACTTGCTTTATGGTCGTATTTTTCCAGCTAGCAAAATCACCCGCTATGATGTGCTTCCTAGCCTCTTTTACCAAATTCAAATAGAAGCTTAAATTATGCACACTTGAAATTTGAGCACCCAACATTTCATTACAACGAACAAGATGTCTCAAATAAGACTTGCTGTAATGGGTGCTCACATAACCCCCCAAAGCGGCGTCTATAGGTGAGAAATCATCCTTCCACTTTTCATTTCGAATATTGATGATGCCTTCAGTAGTGAAAAGCATTCCATTTCTTGCATTGCGAGTAGGCATGACGCAGTCAAACATGTCCACACCCAAGGCAATCCCTTCCAATATGTTGGCTGGTGTACCTACGCCCATCAAATAACGTGGTTTGTCCTTCGGAAGTATACCACATACTTTTTCTGTCATAGCGTACATTTCTTCCGCGGGCTCACCTACGGACAGTCCGCCAATCGCATTGCCATCGCGCTCAAAGCTAGCAATGGTTTCTGCACTTTTTTCTCTTAAGTCTGTATAAGTACTACCCTGAACGATAGGGAAAAGGCTCTGCTCATATCCATAGAGGCCTTGAGTATTGTCAAAATGATCGCAACACCTTTTCAACCACCTATGCGTCATTTCCATGCTTTTGCGAGCATATTCGTAGTCGCAAGGGTAGGGGGTGCACTCATCAAATGCCATCATAATATCTGCACCGATTACTCGCTGTATATCCATGGCATACTCTGGCGTAAATTGATGGTATGAACCATCAGTATGAGCCTTGAATTTCACGCCTTCCTCAGTGATTTTTCTTCTGTCAGAAAGGCTATATACTTGATATCCGCCAGAATCGGTTAGTATAGGCCCATCCCAATGATTAAATCCATGCAAGCCTCCTGCCGCTTTTAGTATATCAAGACCTGGACGCAAATACAAATGATAGGTGTTTCCAAGGATGATTTGTGCACCAATATCCTCTTTCAACTCGCGCTGATGAACACCTTTTACCGTGCCTGCCGTACCCACAGGCATGAATATGGGAGTTTCTATCGTGCCGTGTGCAGTTGTGATTTTCCCCGCTCGAGCTGACGATTTCGGGTCTTCGTGTTGTAATTCAAAGCTAATTGCCATCCTAGATGTTTTTCTTGAGGATGCAAATTTAACACAAGTTTTTAGATTAACTGAATGAATTGCTCGCTCTCTTTTTGTTTTGCGTGGAATGAGAACACTCTCCCGCTCCCCGTTTTTATTTTTCCAATCCAAGTTTAAATTTTATCTTTGTCAATAGGCTTAATTAATGGCAGTCCTTTATAATAGCTTAACCAAGCACTCGTTTTTAGGGTGTTAATATCAATTTAAATTATTTTAATCATTTACACTTGTAAGGGTTAAAATAATGGTTTTGATCTGTTGATATCATTGGTAATACCAGAGGACGTTCAATATCCTTTCGATCTGATTATTGATTTCTTGTAAAGAGGTCTGAATTGGAATGAGGATGTAATCGACAATCGGTTAATCGGATTTGGCTTATCGACTTGTAAAATTGAATTACTACATTTAGAATTAAACATACTATATGAATTGGCAATATAGTCCTGGTTGGGCAGAATATGTCATCTTTTCTTGCATTGCAGTTTTTTATCTGATCTATATCATCAAGCTAGGTAGAAAAAGAAAAACACTAGTGCTTAGTCGATCTTCATTTTGGAGAAAGCTTTTGCTCCGGTTCGCTTATTTATTTTTGTTGTTTTTGGTTCTTCTAGGTCCATCTTTTGGTGAAAGTAGGCAAGAAGTGGCAACCGTAGGCAAAGAGATCATGATTGTACTCGACCTTTCGAAATCTATGGATGCCATTGATGTGCCCCCATCCCGACTAGGAAAAACAAAGAATGAAATGCTCAAGCTAGTCGATGCCTTTTCAGGTGATAAACTAGGATTAACAATATTTTCTTACGAGGCCTACTTACAGTGTCCATTGACTTATGACTTGGGTGCAATGCGTTTGTTTCTTGAAAACGTACATACCGGCTTAGTTCCAGGTGGTGGTACTGATTTCGCTCGAGCACTAGAGCTAGCTGCAGATAAACTCGATCGACAGGAAGATAGCCAAGATGCCAACAGTAGAATAATTCTTCTTGTCAGCGACGGGGAAGATTGGAGCGAGGAAACGGCCAGTGTGGTCAATGATATTACCAAAAAGGGTATACGTATTGTTACTTTGGGCGTGGGAACCGAGAGAGGCGGAACGATTGGTAGGGGGAGTGAAGCTAAAAGAGATCGTGAAGGTAATTTGGTCATCACCAAGTTAGATTCGGAAGGTTTGCGCAAAATCGCTAAAATGGGGGATGGTAAATATTTCGAGATCAACAAAGAAATTAACGAAACGCAGAAATTGATCAACTACATTGACAGCATAGAGGGAAGCTTCCAAGAAACCATAGAAATGGACGTGAGTGCAAATAAGTACGCTTACTTTCTTTACTTCGCCATTGCTCTGATATTGATTGATTTGTTTTTTAAAGTAAACACATTAAAAGTATAGCCATGAGACAGCTTTTTTTATTGTTTGTCTTCATATCGGTATTCATAGGTTCTTTGTCGGCGGAAGCAAACAACCGTTCGGTCTCTGAAATCAACCAGCTCAAGCGGGAAGCAAGAGATGCATATCGTGCAGCTGACTATGCTAAAGCCGCCGAAATCTATGCTGTACTCCTCGATGAAGAGGGTTTACAAGATGAGAACATAGAGCTCAATCTAGCCAATAGCTACTACATGCTTGAAGAGTATGAGTCCGCAAAAGTACGCTATCGTTTTTTAATTGACTCTGAAAACCCAACCATCAAAAGTAGGGCTCGTTTGCAAATGGGTAACATCCACTTTCGACAAAATGAGCTTGAAGAAGCTCTTGCTTACTATAAAAAGTCGCTGAAGGCTGATCCTGAAAATGATAAGGCAAGGTACAATTATGAGCTAGTGTACGATATGCTCAACAACGATAATGAGCAAGACGATGATCAGGACGGAGATGGAGACGACAATCAAGATGATTCTGAGGGTGAGGATGATTCCGAAGGTGAAGATGATTCTGAGGGTGAAGACGAATCTGAAGGTGAGGATGAGTCAGAGGGTGAAGACGAATCTGAAGGTGAGGATGAGTCAGAGGGTGAAGACGAGTCTGAAGGCGACGATTCTGAGGGTGAGGATGAGTCAAATGCTGATGATCAAAATGAAGCCGACGAGCAGGATGGTGAACAGGATCAGAAAGAGCAAGACAAGGGTGAGGAAGGGGAAGATCAACAAAATGCTGACGAGAGAGAGCAGCAAGGAGAAGAAGAGCAAGATAAGGAGGAAGAGCATCCTAAAGGAATGCCTGATGAGAAGATGCTGCAAGACATGAATATCAGCCTTGAACAGGCGCTTCAAATCCTTGAGGCCATGAACAATAAGGAGGCACAGTACATTCAACAAAAGCCTCGAAAGCGAACCCAACGTAATTACGGCGATAAGCCTGATTGGTAAGCATGGTCTTATGCCTCTTGCATCACTTCATTTTGCATGATCTGGAAATTAATAGAGTCGAAATTTTAAACTAATTGATAACAACAAACACAAAAACATGAAAGAAGTAGTCATAGTATCGGCAGTTCGTACCCCAATAGGGTCTTTTGGAGGCGCTTTAGCTGGTTTTTCAGCTACGCAGCTAGGCTCCATTGCCATCAAGGGTGCACTCGAGAAAGCAGGTGTGGCAGTCAAGGAGGTAGATGAAGTGTTCATGGGCAATGTAATCTCTTCTAATTTAGGTCAAGCGCCGGCGCGTCAAGCTTCAAAAGGTGCCGGTATTGGAGATGAAGTGCCATGTACTACCATCAATAAAGTATGTGCAAGCGGTATGAAAGCAGTGATGTTGGGTGCACAATCCATCATGTTAGGCCATGCTGATGTCATTGTAGCAGGTGGTATGGAATCAATGAGTAATGTACCCTACTATGTGCCAAAGGGTAGATTCGGATATAAATATGGGCATGGTCAGTTGGTAGATGGTCTGATGCACGATGGCCTATGGGAGTGCTACAACCAGTTTCCAATGGGTAATTGTGCCGATAATACAGCAAAAGAAATGAGCATTTCTCGTGAGGAGCAAGACGAATATGCTATCAATAGCTATAAAAGGTCAGCTGCAGCCACTGAGGCGGGCGATTTCAAAGATGAGATTGTGCCTGTAGAAATCCCTCAGAGAAAAGGCGATCCAATTTTGATGACGGAAGATGAGGAGTTCAGAAACGTGAAAATGGAGAAAATACCTTCTTTACGACCTGTTTTTTCTAAGGAAGGAACCGTAACTGCCGCCAATGCTTCTACTATCAATGATGGAGCCTCGGCGCTTATTCTAATGAGTGCAGATAGGGCAAAAGAGCTTGGTTTAAGCCCGATAGCAAAAATAAGAGGCTTTGCCGACGCAGCGACAGATCCTTTATGGTTTACTACAGCTCCTTCGTTGGCGATTCCTAAGGCACTAAAGCAAGCTGGAGTCTCCGCTAATGAAGTGGACTTTTACGAAATCAATGAGGCATTCTCAGCAGTAGCATTAGCCAATGTAAAAGAGTTGAAGTTGGATGTAGAAAAAGTGAATGTCTTGGGTGGTGCTGTGGCTCTCGGCCATCCGCTGGGCTGTTCTGGTGCCAGAATCATCGCTACCTTAAATACTGTTTTGAACAAAAAAGGCGGTAAGATCGGTGTAGCTGGCATCTGTAATGGTGGTGGTGGTGCATCAGCAATCGTTATTGAGAAAGTCTAATTACCCCCTCATTCCAAACAAAAAACCCTCCTAAAAATCAATTAGGAGGGTTTTATTTTTTTTTGGAATGAGAATTCAAGTTGGCTTAATCCAAGAATTTAGCGAAGCAGTTGTCATAGAGCTCTTTAGCCTCTTCATGGTGAGTGATTGCCTCACCGTCAATGAGATACTTACCGCAATCGCTTACCTCCCCTAGTGTTACTACTCTGAGTCCCTTTTCTTTTAAGAAGCCACTTAAATGTGCTTCATCGGATGCTTTACAGCTCAACAGTACTCTTCCCTGTGCTTCACCAAATAAATAAGCATCTTTTCTAAAATCGGCTTCCGTTTTTATATCGAATCCAAGCCCTTTTGACATTGCCGACTCAGCAAGAGCAATGAAAAGACCACCATCAGCTAAGTCGTGAGCAGATTGAATGCCTTTATTTTCTAAAATAGCCGCTCTGATGCCATCGTGCAATAGTTTTTCTTCTTTAAGATTGAAGTAGGGAGCGGGAGATTTTTTCTCTTTTCTGAAAGAATACAAATATTCAGAACTTGAAATACAGTTTTGAGACTCTCCGACTAGCAAAATTTTATCACCAGCAGACTGGAAGGCCATACCTGTGTGGGTTTTGCTATCTTCCAAAAGTCCCAACATCCCAATAGTGGGGGTAGGGAATACAGGTCCACCATCAGCACTTTGGTTGTAGAAGCTCACGTTTCCACCCGTCACAGGTGTAGCAAATGTTTCGCATGCCTTCGTCATCCCTTTGATTGCACCTACAAACTGCCAGTATACTTCAGGATTATAAGGATTACCAAAGTTCAAGCAATTGGTCACTGCCAATGCCTCCCCACCACTACATACCACATTTCGAGCAGCCTCGGCTACCGCTATTGCACAACCTTGCTCGGGGTCTGCATTGACATAGCGTGAGTTACAATCTACCGTCACCGCGATACTTTTTTCTGTGCCGTGTACGCGTACTACAGCAGCATCAGAAGGCTTGTTGGTGCTCAAATTGGCAATGCCGACCATGCTGTCGTACTGCTCCGATACCCATTTTTTTGAAGCTATATTGGGATGAGATAGTAAAAACCGAGCGGCTTCTTCTATCTCCGCTGTTGTTTTAAGGTCTTCAATGCTATTAATATCAAATTTTTGGTACTCAGCATAGTAGGCTGGTTCTTGATATTCTCGGTGATAAACAGGAGCACCACCACCCAGCACCAATGACTCAGCTGGTACAGTCGCTACTTTTTTACCTTTACTGTAGAAATTTAGCATTTCACCTTTTGTTACATGCCCAATCTGCGCGCAGTTCAAATCCCATTTATCAAAGATTCGCTTTATTTCATCTTCCTTTCCTTTCTTAACTACAACTAGCATTCGCTCCTGCGACTCTGAAAGTAGAATTTCAAAAGGAAGCATATTGTCTTGACGCGTAGGAACTTTGTCTAGATCAATCTCCATTCCGTGTTCACCTTTGGCACTCATTTCTGATGTAGAGCAGATGATTCCCGCCGCACCCATATCTTGTATACCGATTACATTACCTGTTGCGATCACCTCAAGAGTAGCCTCAAGCAGTAGTTTCTCCATAAATGGATCACCCACTTGTACTGCAGGTAGATCTTTGGCTGAATCTTCAGAAATATCTTTCGATGCGAAGGCAGCGCCATGAATACCGTCTTTACCTGTGGCCGAACCTACTATGAAAACAGGGTTACCTTCGCCATAAGAAGTAGCTTTTGCCGTTTTATCGGTTGCTACGATTCCAGCTGAAAAAGCATTAACCAAAGGGTTTACATTATAGCATTCGTCAAAAAATACCTCACCACCAACAGTTGGCACACCAAAAGCATTACCATAGTCGCCGATACCCTTAGTTACACCTTTTAAAAGCCATTTAGTTTTTGCAAGGCTTGGGTCGCCGAAACGTAGGCTATTGAGTTGAGCGATAGGTCGAGCGCCCATGGTGAATATATCCCGATTGATACCCCCAACTCCAGTTGCCGCACCCTGATAAGGCTCAATGGCAGAAGGGTGATTGTGAGATTCTATCTTGAAGCTACATGCCAATCCATCACCAATATCTACTAGGCCTGCATTTTCTTCACCCGCTTTCGCCAGCATTCGATCGCTGTCTTTAGGCAAGGTCTTCAACCATACAATGGAGTTTTTGTAAGAGCAGTGTTCACTCCACATGATGGAGTATATACAGACCTCAGTGAAGTTGGGTTCGCGACCCAAAATCTCTTTTATCTTTTCATATTCTTCTTCTAAAAGACCTAATTGAAGTGCGCTTTCAAGCATGTCGGTGGTATGATTTTGATGTTCCAAAGTCAATGATAATTTTTTTGACAAAATTAAAACTATTTGATGAAAGACCGCAGCTTTATCTGTTTTTGTTGGAATGAGATTTCAACTAAACTTTAACAATATTTATTCTGCTGAGTAATTTCAATTATGCTCTTGAAAAATTCTGTCTCTAGTGTAAGAAATAGCAGTAAATATTTAGTAATTAATAGATTCTCTTGAGTATCCTCAGTATATAGCTTGATTGAAAAGCGCATGTAATTTTGTTAAAGTATTGAAAATAAGATCATTGTATTATATCATGAAAATTTTTCAGAATTTACAACTTAAGCATAGAAGAATCGTAAAACTTTTAACACTAATATAATTACTTATGAAAAAGTTAGTATTGCTATTATTTGTAGTCGCAACCATTTTTTCTTGCACGGTTGTAAAGCAGGGTGAACTGGGTGTGAAGAGAAAGCTAGGTAAATTTCAAGAGAAAGAACTCTCTGCTGGTTTTTATACCTTCAATCCTTTTACTACAGTAGTTTTGGTTGTTCCTGTTCGTACGGTTAACATGGAGCAGATTTTACCTCTTCCAAGTAAAGAGGGTTTGACTGTGAGAACAGATATTGCTATGCTCTATCGTGTAAAAGCAGGTTATGTGGTTCCACTTCTTGAGGAGGTCGGTGCAAACTTCGAGCGTGTTTTGATGTCAAATACCTTTCGATCTGCAGCGGCTGATATCACTTCCAATTATATGGCCAAAGATATGCACTCTGGCAAAAGAGCGGAAATTGAAGAACGAATTCGTGATAAGATGAAAGAAGAGCTCGAAGATAGAGGTATTGTGGTAGAAAGGGTGCTTTTGAAAAGTATTGAACTCCCGACTGAGCTCAGCAATGCAATCGAAAGAAAACTGAAAGCGGAGCAGGAGTCTCAACAAATGGAGTATATTCTTCAAAGAGAAGTGCAAGAAGCTGAGCGTAGAAAAATTGACGCTCAAGGGCGTGCGGAAGCTCAAAATATCTTACAGTCGAGTTTGAGCGAAGAAATTTTACGTCTTCGTGCTATCGAAGCATTCAAAGAATTATCTCAAAGTAATAACGCTAAGATCATCATTACTGATGGTAAAACACCTTTTGTGTTACCAGAGCAATAGTATTTAGCAAATTTTGAGGAAGGATTTGCATTAATATTTGATGATCGATATAGTACAATTTGGGTGATATCGATATATCTAAGATGAGACCATCACCATGAAAAGCAAGACTATTTTAGTCTTGCTTTTTTGCTATATATTGGGCTACATCATTAATTAAATGATTATGGCCAACTTCAAGAATTGCTAGTTTGTAATCATCCAATCTGCCTAATAGGCGATTCATATTTTTTGTGGTGATGATTTTATCGTATTTTCCTAGATACATTTCTAGCGGAATATTTCTCTCGTTGATGAGCCTTGAGATTTTCTTCATTTCAAAATTGAAATCACTGAATACCACCCAAGCATAATACACCTGATGCCGCTTACGGTAGGTTTGCATCTGATACTTCGCAAATTTAGCGACACCCTTGTCCACTAAGCGTGTACCTTTCATTATGGCTACCAAATTGAAAAAAGAATCCGGTTTTACGACGATCTGCTTAAAATAATTGCGAAACCAACCGGGATAGGTTGCCAGTGAGTACCAGAAGCTGGTTTTTACACCATCAGGAGCGAGCAATCGAATGCTTGAGATACGATCAGGGAAGGCCTCCAAACATGCCAAGGCAAACTTGCCACCTAAGCTAAATCCACATAGCCCGAAGCGGGAATCAATACCTTCTTTCTCTAGCAATGCTAGCATCATTTCTCGCCACTCAGCCTTCTTAAGCACCTCATCCCCTCGATTCCAATAGCTTTTGCCATGGAAAAATAAATCCACCGCTATGACACTATATCGATCGGAGAGTGCCTCAGCAAAAGATTGAAAATAAGTTGCGGATTGACCAAAGCCATGAAAACAGATCATGATCTCAGCGCCTGTACCATATCGGATGTAGCTGAGTTCTGAAGATTGAAAGGGAATGCTGTCACGGATTTCTTTCATGACGTGAAGATATCATTTTTTTTGGATGGTTTCGGAACGCCATATCTAATTTGATTACTATAATCCTAAAACTTGAGGCAAAAGCAATATTGATAAGGTATATGGCTGAAAAGGATTGTCTATCCTGTAATGTGATTGCGATTCTAAATTTTGTTTTGTCTACGCCTATGTGTCAGTTAAATGAATACTGATTTAATAGAAAAAATCTTATAATGATCTTTTTATTAACTATAATTAGGAAATGAATTCTATATAGTTTATCATTACGACAAGTTTATGCATAAACCGACAAATTTATTTTAGATACTTTTAATTTTCGACGAATGAAAAATCATTATTATTTTAAATTGGGGGGGGGTAATTCTTTGGGAAAGGGTTCCAATTAGTATCATCATCGATGATATGTCATTTGAGTCAACTGAAGTGGAATTTATAATGGCTAGTAGAAAAAGAGGTAACTCATTCTCTTATTCATCAACTGTTACTATCGCCGCAAGCCCTTCAGGTTCAACAGCTAACCTTACTCATACTATTGAGGTGGCTAATGGACTTAGTAATAGGAGAAAAGAGCATTCTCATCATTTAGACATTTGTAATCTTATAACTAATCACAATAACAGAAATAACTTTCCAGATTTGGATCAGGGATTTCCGATGTATACAATAGATAAAGTTTCCTATCAAGTCAGACTCAGAAGAAATGATTAGATTATTTATTTGTATTTATTTTCTATTAATGTCGGGCTACTGTTTTGCACAAAATCTTGACACTAAGAATAGATGGGATTTAAGTTTGCAACAAGCAAGTTTTGAAGTAGATTGTACCTATTGCAATATCAGTTTTAATGCCATTGGACCTGAAGTAAGAGTAGCCTACCGCTATTTGCCAAGCGGACGATTTTTCTTTACTACGGGTTATTACTATGCCTTTAATAGAACCGGCAACATCGCAAGAGATAATGTTAGAAATCAAAATATGTTTGGATTTTTAATTGGATATTCTCAGGATATATACAAAGTAAATCAATGGGAGTTTGCAGTTGAAGCTGCTTACAGATCATTCATTTATTTACAAGAATCAGGACCGGCCTTATTTGTGGACAGCAGTTGGGATTACTCTATCGATTTCTATTTTGGTTTTCAGACGTTGTATAGATTCACTGAGGAATGGGGCTTTGTCGCTAATATAGGATTTAGCCCACATCTGACTTCTCATTTTCGATCTGTTGATCTGCGATTTGGGGTTAATTATAAATTTTAAATCTTCCAATAAAAGTAGGTTTAGGTTTACTCACTTTTAATCACCTAAAACTTAAAATGAATTTAATTATATGAAGGTTGTTATAATTTTTACTATTGCTATTGCGTGCACACTCTTTTCAAATGCCCAAGAAACCAAGAATGAACTCAGTATCAATTCTACTGTATTTAATGGTATTTTTGAATTTCAAGAGGGTTCTTTTTCTGGGTCTGGTATAGAGGCAAGATATGATAGAAGGATCTATAAAAAGCTTATTGCCTTTGGCTCTGTGGGATATTATGGAGTCCAATACGTAAGGCAGAATCAGGATAACATTGATCGAACAGACAGTGGAATTGCTTTGTCTTATTTATTTGGTATTGCTTATCCAATTGTGGAAAAAGATAAGTTTTCATTAAGAGGAGAACTAGGAAGTAGAATGCTAGATACAGATTTGTTTTTAGAATCAATCGAAGCAACACTCGGCTTGCAAGCTTCTTATGAAATAGCTGACCGTATTCCTGTAAATCTATCTGTTTATCATACTTTTTTTGAGTCTTTTGGTACGGGTGTTAGACTGGGTATTGGCTACAGGTTTTAATATAGTGCCACCCATTTAAATCCGCGCTTGAATGATGTAATGCATCAATTATTGAGTTACAAAGAAAATGAGCCAATTAAAAATTGGCTCATTTTTACCTTCATTGAGCGCTTTTATTTACCTGATGTTTTATCTCATTTCCTGAATCTAAATCTGTGAAGTCTGGCTTACTTTTATCATAGTTTCATTTTTTCAATGCCAATGAAGCCAAAAATGAATTCGATTTAAAGATTACCATTTTCAAAGGACTGAATAGTTTCTCATGCTAGTAATGGCAATCAAATATTAACTGAAGGTGTCATCAAGAGGCAGGATTTTTAATGAAAGAAGCCTAAAAATTAATTAATTTGTTGCTCGATCATGTACTCCAAAGAACAACAGCCGGGGTCAAACTAATGAATATTTTACTTAAATTGAATGATACAATCTATTGTAGGAAGAATTTATTGTTTTTCTAGATGGATTATGAAAACCCCCATCTTATCGTGGCTATAAAAGTGAGTGATTTATTTTTTAATGCCTCCTTTTTTAATGGATTAAGATTGAAAGTGAAGAGCTATTTCAATCCTTTTTTAGTGGTATTTATTGCAATCGAAATCCATAGCATGTTGTCAGAACCTTGCCATCGAGTTGACAGTCTCACATGTTTGTAAAATCGAAGTGGTGGTATACATAATAGAATCACCTACTGTTTCGACTATTCCATAAAAATCCTTAAATTGCACCTTGAAAATTTTGCTGATAGAGGCTCAAACTCATTTTTAGAACAAAAAAAGAATCACTCTGGCAAATTTCAATGAAGAATGATCAATAGAAACAAGAAACATACTAATGGCAGAAGGTAAAAACGAAAATATCATCCCAATAAATATTGAAGATGAGATGAGGGGTGCTTACATCGATTATTCGATGTCAGTTATTGTGAGTAGGGCATTACCTGATGTAAGAGACGGCCTGAAGCCGGTTCATCGTCGGGTGCTGTATGGGATGCTCGACTTAGGTGTGACTTATAACAAATCCTATAAAAAATCTGCAAGAATAGTAGGAGAGGTATTGGGTAAGTATCACCCTCACGGTGATTCTTCAGTTTATGATACCATGGTTAGAATGGCGCAACCATGGTCGTTACGTTATCCTTTAGTAGATGGTCAGGGAAATTTCGGGTCAATTGATGGAGACTCAGCCGCCGCAATGCGATATACCGAGGCTCGTTTAAGAAGAATTTCAGACGAGCTATTGGGTGATATCAATAAAAACACCGTCGATTTTCAAGGTAATTTTGACGATTCCTTACAAGAGCCTAAGGTTTTACCTGCTAAGCTCCCCAACTTACTTTTAAATGGTACTAGCGGTATCGCTGTTGGTATGGCCACTAATATGGCACCGCATAATTTGTCGGAGGTGGTTGATGGTATTAAAGCCTATATCGATAATAGAGATATTACCATTGCTGAATTGATGGAACATATTTCTGCGCCAGATTTTCCTACCGGAGCTTTAATTTATGGCTATCAGGGCGTGAAAAATGCTTTCGAAACAGGTAGAGGTAGGGTGGTAATGCGTGCTCGAGCTACCTTCGAAACCAGTAAAACAGGTAAAGAGCAAATAGTAGTTACAGAGATTCCATATATGGTTAATAAAGCCAATATGATTGAGAAAACTGCCGCTCTTGTCAATGAAAAGAAAATAGAGGGTATCTCTGATATAAGAGATGAATCGGATCGTCAAGGGTATCGGGTAGTATACGATTTGAAAAAGGATGCTATTCCGAATATAGTGCTCAATAATCTTTACAAGTACACTCAGCTTCAAAGTTCCTTTAGTGTCAATAATGTTGCTCTTGTAAAAGGTCGCCCTCAAACGCTAAACTTAAAGGATCTTATCCATCATTATGTAGAGCATCGCCACGAGGTGATTGTTCGTCGTACTCAGTTTGAATTAGATGAGGCAGAGAAAAGAGCACATATTCTAGAGGGGTATTTAATCGCTCAAGACAATATTGATGAGATCATTGAGATTATTAGAGCTGCTCCTGACCCAGATACCGCAAGGGTAGAATTGATTAAGCGATTTGAACTTTCTGAGATCCAAGCAAAGGCTATCCTGGAAATGCGCTTACAGCGTCTTACAGGCCTTGAAAGGGATAAGATTGTGAAGGAGTACGAAGAAATTAAACTACGTATAGACAGATATCGTGAAATCTTAGGCAATGAGTCTGAGAGAATGCAGATTATCAAAGATGAATTGGATGAACTGAAGGAGAGGTTTGGAGATGAACGTAGGAGTGAAGTAATTCATGCAGCTGGCGATCTTACGGTTGAAGATATGATTCCTAATGATGAGCACTTAATTACCATTTCTCATCAAGGCTATATTAAAAGGACCTTACTAACTGAGTATAAGACTCAAAATAGAGGCGGTACAGGTTCTAAAGGGGTCTCGACAAAAGATGGTGATTTTACAGACTTAATGTTTGTTGCAAGAGCGCATAACTATTTACTGATATTCACAGAGTCTGGGAAAGTATTCTGGAAAAAAGTATATGAAATTCCTGAAGGTAGTAAAGTATCTAAAGGCCGTCCGATTCAAAACCTGATTAACATCGAAAGCGGAGATAGTGTAAAAGCGGTTATCCCAGTTGAAAGCTTGGAAGACGCTGACTATATTAAGAATCACTTCTTAGTGATGGTAACATTGAAAGGAACCATTAAGAAGACTAGCCTTGAAGCTTATAGTAGGCCACGCCAAAATGGAATATTTGCTATTAATATTAATCCCGGTGATAGTTTACTTAGTGTTGCTTTGACAAATGGTAACAAGCAGATTTTATTAGGCTTGCGTTCGGGTAGAGCTGTACGATTCAATGAAGATGACGTACGATCTATGGGTCGGACTGCCACAGGCGTACGCGCTGTACGCTTAGCTTCCGAAGATGATCAAGTGGTAGGGATGGTTTGTGTAGACACCGATAGTGATTCGCAAATCTTAGTAGTTTCTGAGAAAGGTATGGGTAAGCGAAGTTTATTGAGCGAATACCGTATTACCAAGCGTGGTGGAAAGGGTGTAAAGACTATGAACATTACCGAAAAAACGGGTATGTTAGTTTCTATGAAAGAGGTAACTGATAGCGACGATTTGATGATTATTAGCAAGTCGGGTATTACGATTCGTTTAGCCGTAGAAACACTCAGAACCACAGGAAGAGCCTCTCAAGGCGTTAAACTCATTAAGGTTGGTAAAGATGACGAAATATCTTCTGTTGAAAAAATAGAAAAGAGTGATGAAGTAGAAGAGATAGAGAGTGATATCAATGAAGATATAGAGGGGACTGAAGGTGAAAATCAAGGTGGCGAGGTTTAAATCGGATAACCAAATAATTTTAGAAAACGTAACTTAAACAATAACCAACATTATTAAAATGAAGAGAATATCTTTCTTACTAACATTTCTTTTGATTGCATCTTTTGCGATTGCTCAAAATAAGAATGTAAACAAGGCAACTCGTGCTCACGAATCAGGCGAATTGGCTGAAGCCAAAGAATATATTGATGAGGCAATGGAGCACGAAAAGACAGTTGACAAAGGTAAAACTTGGTATACTGCAGCTATGATTTATGAGTCAATAGGACAAAGTGAAGATGCTGAGATCAGATCTCTTGATGAAGATGCTTTGGGAAAAGCAATGAAATTTTATCGTAAAATTTTTGATCTAGAAAAAGAAAATAATACTTACTATCAATTCGGAGATCAAAGGTTACAAGCACTTTGGGGTACTTTACTCAACCAAGGAGCGGATTTATATCAACAACAAGAGTTTAAAGCGGCTTATGACCAATTTGAGTTAGCTCAAAAAGCTCAGCCTGAAGATACCACAGCTTACTTTTACGGTGGAATTGCTGCGCAACAAGCGGAAATGTATGATGTGGCTTTAAAGAATTACTACCAGTTGATTGATTTGAATTTTCATGAAAGAGATATTTATCTTTCTATTGCTTATTTAGAAAGGGCAATCAATGAAGATGCTGATCAGGCATTGAAAGTTTTACGAATGGCATTAGAGCAGTTTCCTGGCGATTCAGATATTAAAAAAGAAGAAATTAATATTTTAATCACTCAGAATCGGGTAGACGAAGCATTAGACAAAATAAGTGCCACTTTAGAAGATGAACCCGGCAATGAAGTTTTACACTATAATAAAGGTTTTATCTTAGAAGAAACAGGTGACTTAGATGGTGCACTAGCCTCTTATAAAAGAGCTGCCGAAGCTAAACCTGACTATTATGAAGCCCATTTTAATGTTGGCGCATTATACTATAATCAAGCTGCCGAAATTCTTAAAGAGTCTAATAACCTAGACCTAAAAGAATACCAAAAAAGAGGTAAAGAATTAGAAGCAAAGGCGGTCAAGAAGTTTGAAAAAGCAAAGCCATATTTTGAGAAAGCAATGGAAATCAAGCCAGATGATGTTGCGGTATTACAGACTTTGAGGACTGTATATGCTCAATTGGAGATGGATGATAAGTCGAAAGAAGTGGTTAAAAGACTTGAAGCTCTCGGTGTTTCTGATGATGATTAATTTCATTTAGCTTCATTACCATTCAGAAAAAAGCACTAAGATCAATCTTAGTGCTTTTTTTATAAGTGGGGTATGGTCAAAAATACTTCATTACATTAAACCCGGATTCTAAGACTTGAAAAATAAGTAACGTAAACTAGCTAACTTTAGATTGTAGCATGAAAAAGCCTATGCATCTAATGGTGATTTTATCCCTTCCCGGATTCTGGTAGAAATGTAAAACCCCAACTGCACAAGTTAGGGTTTTTGAAAAAAAAAGATACTTTCATTGAATATGTCAGTTGATGAATTAAATGCTGCTCTAAAAATTAGTTAGATGGAATATGCATTAGAATTTCTATTCCGAGCTAAAAATACTTCAAAATCAAACGCTTCGTTACACTTAACGCCTTCACCATAGTGGTGCTAGGCCTCAGTCGTTAAATACTTGATTTTCTTGTATTTTTAGCTCTCATAACAAACCCTAGCGCATAATCTGGGTTAAAAGATTTCAAAACTGCTCACCATTGGTATATTCGTATACTTCTTACCTCTTGATTTAATGTAGAAATCACATCTTGAGCGAAAGGTTTTGAATATTTTTAAATAAAAATATAGTTGATACTTCTCTACTTTTTATCCTATTGGGGCCATGCTTCAAAACAGCTAAATTGTTGATAAATAAACCATCAAATCTTTACTTTATTTGAGAGCACAGTTTTTATTCTAAATTAGTGAAAATGCTTGCACTAAAATGTCTAAGAACGACATTTCGTAGCATGGCCCCAAGCATTATCCTAATTTGAGATTCGTAAATCGAAAGTTCCATTTGAAAAAAGATTAAAAGCTTAAAATAATCTTTTCGAAATACATCTTTTTTTACATCAAACAAGCGGAGCTTGTGTCGCCTCGAATCTGCAGTACTTGGGAATTTTTAAGTAAGCCCTATTTAATCGGATAATGAATCACTTAAACGTCTTATTTAAATCCTAAATAGGCCAAGTATCTGTAAATTTTTTACCAGTAAAATAGAGTTTGATCTCTTCTTGGGTGAGTAAACATTGATTTAACTCCTCATGAAGGGACTCCTTATCTAAGTTTTGTCCTATAAATACTAATTCTATTTTGCGATCCCCCCAAGGCTCTACAAATTGAGATAAAATCAATTGCTTGTTTTCTAGAAATGTAGGATGGTTATCTCTCTCTTCTTGCGTTAAAGCAGCCCACCAGAAGCCTGCCTCATCGGCCTTTAAAGAACCTCCTGCCTGACTCCAACTAATGGCTTTTTTAGGTCTTGATGCAATCCAGAGTAAGCCTTTGCTTCTCACAATATTAGAAGGCCAATCGGTGGTTAAGTACTTCCAAAATCGATCAGGATGAAAGGGTATAGCACTTCTAAATACAGTAGAGTTTATACCATACTCTTCGGTTTCTGGCTTGTGCTCATTATTTAACTCCTCAAGCCATCCAGGCGAATTTACAGCCGCCTCATAGTCGAATAGGCCTGTGTTGATGATCTTTTTGGGGTCTACCTCTGAATGATCAGTGCGAATTATTTTTGCTCTGGGGTTCAATTTTTTTACGATTCCCTCTATCGCATCTACATCCTGAGACTTAGCATCAGAAACTTTATTGATGATGACCACATCAGCAAATTCAATCTGGTCAGTTAAAAGGTTCACAATTGTCCTACCATCCTCAGGATCGTCAGTAAGTTGTCGATCAGCTAAATGCTCTTCAGAAGCAAAGTCATTGAAAAAATTGATAGCATCCACCACAGTAACCATTGTATCGAGTCGAGTGAAATCTTGAAGGTTAAGCAATTGATCACCTGTGTCAAAAGTGAATGTTTGAGCAACAGGTATTGGTTCTGAAATACCTGTACTCTCAATAAGGAGATAATCGAATTTTCCAGACTTAGCCAGTTTTGCAACTTCTTCAATTAGATCTTCTCTTAATGTACAGCAAATACAACCGTTGCTCATCTCTACCAGCTTTTCTTCAGTGCGGGAAAGCACAGATTGACCTTCAATAAATTGTGCGTCTATATTGACCTCACTCATATCATTGACAATAACTGCCACCTTGAGGCCAGCCTTGTTATGAAGTATATGGTTGAGAAGCGTGGTCTTTCCTGAACCTAAAAAGCCGCTAAGAACTGTAGCTGGGAGCTTCTTCTTTGATTGTGGACTGAAGATTTTTTCTAATGTTTTCATGTCTTATAAGGGATATTGAGGATACATCTCGATACAATGAGTGGGTAAATGAGTTATAGTATAAAATGCAAATATAAGATTTTTATGCAACAATGTTGCATTATGGTAGAAAACTTTATGTACCTAGAGCATGATTGTTTAAGAATTAATTTTACTGTTGGTAGATTGCCTAGATATTTTACTGTAGGGTGCTAATTAGTCATCATGAGAGACAATATTTATATCATGTTTGCTGATTTCATATGAATAATTTTTTTGTTCCTTATAGTTTGATAAGTTGGTATAGTAAATAGCATCTCCTATAAATGTAGTTATGTACTTTAAGTTTTCTGATAGATCCGGCATTGAGATTATTTTATCAGGAATTTCAATTATTTTTCGACTGAAAGTTGGAAGAATTAAAAAGCTTCATTAAGTTTGCATCACCAAAAGAAAAGAATCAAACATTTTCTTGGTACGGGCCTATAACTCAGTTGGTTAGAGTATCTGACTCATAATCAGAAAGTCCCTGGTTCGAGCCCAGGTGGGCCCACAAAAGCACTCATTTGAGTGCTTTTTTTATTTACATCTCTTCATTTGCCTCAATCGTCATTATTTGGATATTGATTTTTTCTAAGCTGATATCTTAATTCCCACTTAAGTAATTCCATCCATAAGAAAGTTAATTTTTCTTGTTTAATTTGCATTATTCGCATATCATACCTTAATTGTCGCAGCATTCAAATGATAATTTGGAATATATTGAGATCTATAATTTTTAGTTCTCGCTTTTTTTGTATTTTTACCCTGTCTCATTATTAAACATTCAAAAGAATCCTAGCCGAAGATTACCCAAATGAAGCTATCAATAAAACAGAAATTATTATTTATCATCGTGGGAATTGTAATGATTACTTACATTTCATCGATGACTTATTTATTGCTAAGTTTACGTTCACAAACGCTAACTGAGGCAAAAAAACTTTCCGAAAGCTACACCACCCAAATAGCCGAGGAGGTAAGTACTACCTTCAATAAAGATTTGGGCGTGGTGAAGGGACTCGCCAGACTTTATGAGCAATACACGGATGATCAAACTCCCAATCGCTTAGAGTTAATTCATCGTGGTATGAAAGGAGCAGCTTCCATCGACGACCGTTATTACAGTGCTTGGATTAGCTTGGAGCTAGAGTACTTTGATTCTGCTTACTTTAAACCTCACGGGCGTTATAGATATACTCATTACCAAGTGGGGCCACCTGTGACCGATACACTTAACTTAGATGGTGATGATGTAGGTTCTCTTTATTGGGAAACTAAACAACACAAACGAGATATTTTGACAGATCCTTACAGTTTTACACTATATAATACCAACGAAGACGAGAGAGACAATATTTTTGGTACCAGTGCTGCTACAACTATCTTCGGACCCAATGGTGAATTCATGGGCTTGATGGGCTTAGATATTTCGCTAGAGAGTTTAAACTATATTGCAGAATTAAAACCCTATCCTGATTCAAAAACCTTCTTAATTGGCAACAATGGTGCTGTGATTTCCTCTGAAAATTTGAATTACATCAATGAAAATATTGAAGTATTTTTAAATGAGGAGGGTGATTTGAATCAAGAGGAACTCTTAGGCAGGATAGCTAATGGAGATACCTTTAAGTTAGAAAAATATGTGAGCCTTGTGGATGATCATGCGTATATTCAATTTGTACCTATCTATTTCGGGAATTCACAAAAGCCTTGGTCTATTGTAGTCATTTCGCCGCAAAAAAGCATTGTTGAGGATATCAATAACGCTACGAGAAATGGTGTGTTGATTGTAGTGATAGGTTTGATCATCCTCATTGTTGTCGTATACTATCTAGCTAATAATATCTCTGCTTCTCTAAAAAAGGCTTCTAATGTGATGTCTGACTTAGCTGAGGGGAAAATCAATGATGCCAAATCATTGAAATTTAATAGTGGTGATGAAATTGAGAAAATAGGTAAAAGCTTGAATAGTGTTATCGAAAACCTTAGAGATAAAGCAAACTTTGCTAATGAGATCGGTAAGGGTAATGTTGATGTTAATTTTGAAAGCCATAGAGAAAATGATGTCCTTGCTAACTCTTTGCTTGAAATGCGAGAAAATCTCAAAAATGCTCGCGAGCAAGAGTCCCGTAGGTCTTGGATTACCAATGGTCAAGCTAAATTCGGTGAACTTTTACGCACCACTTCTACTGATGATATGTCAGTGTTTTACAATAGGCTACTCAGTGAACTGGTTAAATACTTGGAAATCAACCAAGGTATGATTTTAATTATTAATGATGATAACGAAGATGACATCTACCTTGAATCTGTCGCGGCTTATGCTTATCAGCGGAAGAAATTTGTAGACCTTCAGGTACGGCCTGGTGAGGGATTAGCTGGCCAATGTTATCTAGAAAAGGCACCCATTTTCATCACTGAGATTCCGAAAGATTATGTTCATATAAAATCTGGTTTAGGTGATGCCACGCCAAATTGCGTATTTATTGTACCTTTATTGTCTGATGAAAAGATTGTAGGTGTAATGGAGTTGGCATCTTTCAAGGTGATTGAAGAGTACAAGAAAGAGCTTATTTTGAAATTTGCTGAGAGCTTAGCATCGACCGTTGGTAATATCAAAATTAATCAGCATACTAAAAGGTTACTAGAGCAAACGCGAGAACAAACCGCTCAAATGCAAGAGCAGGAAGAAGAGATGAGACAAAATGTAGAAGAGCTTCAAGCCACTCAAGAACAAAATAGGAGAGATAAGCTGGATCTAGAAAATAGGATTCAAATGCTAGAAGCGACATTACAACAAACTAAACAAGAAAACGAACAATTAAAGGCGCAGCTTAAAAAGTAATTGCTGCAGTGTCTTTTAAATTACGAAATCTAATATGCGATATGGAAAAATATCAATTGAAAACGGACATCATGTGCCAAATGTGTGTTAATAAAGTAAAACCTCACTTTGATGCTTCAGAAAAAATAGGGGAGTGGGAGGTTGATTTAAAATCGAAAGACAGGATACTGACTGTTAACGCAGAAAATTTGGATGTAATATCGCAGCAATTAGAGATAGCTGGATATAAAGGAGAGGTGCTGTCTTCATAAGAAATGGAATTGGCGATTTATCTACATGTTTTTTGGAAACTAATGTAAATTAAGTCTCTTCATTTTAGAAATCTCTATACTTAGAAGTGAGTTTATTCCTTCTATTTTCATCAAAAAATAAACTTATTCGTTTTACTAGCCGTAAATAGGCAAAACCAAATTAAAAACTATGTATACCGGACTACAACATGGCCACTCAGGCTTGGCTTATCCTTTACTTCTAGCCTTAATCATCGCAATAGGCTACGCGGCCTTCTCGCTTTCTCAAAATAAGGAAAGATCCAAGGCAAATAAGATTACCGCATTGGTAGCTTTAATCCTTACTCACTTGCAGCTCTTGATAGGCTTGGTTTTATACTTTGTATCACCTAAGGGGTTGAGTAATTTCGGGGGTGATGCCATGAAAGACTCGCTATCTAGGTTATATATTGTTGAACATCCACTGACAATGATCATCGCAATTGTGTTGATTACCGTAGGGTATGCCACTGCCAAAAGAACCACAGAAGATAAAGCTTCCTATAAAAAGATTTTGATCTTTTATAGTATCGGTTTATTCCTCATTTTGCTAAGAATTCCATGGCAAGTTTGGCCAGGAGGTGGCATGAATTGATTTAAATACCTTTATTAAGGAAACTAGTAACCGGCTCTGATGCCGGTTTTTTTTATGCTTCAAAAATACTGGTAAACCAGTATTTTTGAATGATAATTCGGTGTTTTAGTGGATACTGTCCAAAAAAGTGTGTAAAGGTTGTTGATTTTTTAAATTTGAAGTGCAAACCAAAATTTA
>JAFIEW010000176.1 GCA_020832375.1 Cyclobacteriaceae bacterium | reverse complement strand
TTTTCTTGTATTTTTAGCTCTCATAACGAACCCTAACGCATAATCCGGGTTTAATGGCTTTGATGATTGAAGGGTGTTTAGGCCATAGTATCATTCCACGAAAAAAAAGAATGTAATCCTAACTGTATGCTAAGTAGAAAAAAGTATTTGAGTATTGTTTTACCGATATTCGTAGTATTCTTTTGTGCAAATACACGAGTGCTTAGCGGACAGGAATTACAGGAGGTAAGAACTTACTATGATAGCATGCGGACGCAGCTAAATGAAGTTTATTTTATTGCTGATGGTGATAGTCAGCGGGTAGAAGGAGAGTTTAAGAAGTACCATCGCCAAGGCCCAATAGAGGCGATTGGCTTTTTTGATAAAGGAAAGAAACAAGGTAAGTTCGTAGAGTTTTATATCAATGGTGATACAGCCAGGATTGTACCTTATGACAATGGCCTGAAAGAAGGGGAGGTGAGGTCTTTTTACACCACTGGAGCTTTACAGCAAACCGCACAATATGTAAAGGATAGCCTAGATGGCGAGTTGATTACATATTTGCCCAATGGGAAGGTCAAGCAAAGGGTTCCTTTTGTGAAGGGCAAGGTACACGGAGTTGTTAAAGATTATTATTCCAATGATCAGCTGTCACAGGAAATGAACTATGTGCATGGTGAGCAGACAGGGATGACAATTGCTTATTATGCTTCAGGATCGATTAAAAGTAAGGCCAACTATTATAAAGGTTTGATTGATGGTCAGTATGAGCATTATTATCAAAATGGTCAGCTGAAGGTAGTGGCAGAACAAGTGAAGGGTAAAAATCAGGGAATGTACGAGGAGTATCATGAAAATGGTCAGATGGCTCTTAGTTTAAAATATGAAAAAGGAGCACCTCAAGGGAAGAGTTTGGCCTATTATCCTTCGGGTAAGCTAAAGCACGAAGTAAGTTATCTTAATGGACAGATACAAGGTGAGGCGGTGTATTATCACGAAAATGGTAATAAGCATCGCGTAGTTATTCTTTCAAATGGAGGCAAAGACCGCAAGATAAAAGAATATTTTGAAGATGGCATTTTAGCTAAAGAAACAGCCTATAAGGAGAATGTTTCTTCGGGCAGGTGGCGGTACTATGCTGAGTCTGGCATGCTTATAGAAGAAGTAAATTACCTTGAGGGTAAGCGCCATGGTGAGTACATGAGATATCATGAAAATGCAGCTTTGGCCGAGAAGTTGGCTTATGAATTTGATAAAAAACATGGCCCTGCGACTTATTATTTCTCAACAGGTATGATTCAAAAAAAAGAAACTTACCATAGAGGGAGATTGAGTGGTCCTGCGGTGTATTATTTCGAAGATGGGGGCAAAGAGAAGTCTGGTGAGCTCGTCAATGGCTTAAAAGCGGGGGAATGGAAGTATTTTGATACTGAAGGAAAGCTAATTCGCTTGGTTCAGTATAGAAGAGGTAATGTAATAGCAGAACAAGACCTAGTATTGAAAGATGATTGAGCTACTTGCCGAGTTTTTTAGCTTCAATGATGCTTACCTCAACTATACGATATTTGGATTGATCTTTTTAAGTATTGCTGCGGCATTGATTGGCTGTTTCACTTATGTGCGAAGAGAAAGTTTAATCAGCGATGCTGCTTCTCATGCTATGCTACCGGGTATTGTGATTGCGTTTTTATTTTCTCAACAAAAGAGTATCGTCTTTATACTTCCCGGTGCGATTATTTCTTCTAGTCTTGCGTTATATGCTATCGATTATCTTACTTACCATACAAAACTTAAGAAAGATGGTGCTATTGCTGTAGTTTTAAGTTTATTTTTCGGAATTGGCATCTTTCTTTTTTCTCTTGCAGACCGAGTAACCCCTGCAACAAGTATCGCTGGTTTGGATAGTTTTCTTTTTGGTAATGCCGCAGCAATGTTACCTGAAGACTTTTATATCATTACCCTTACAGCGCTTTTTATTTTGTTGGTCGTGATTTTACTTAAGACTAATTGGATTGCCATATCTTTTGATCCTTTATATTGTCAGTCTATTGGCATGCCTTATAAGCGGCTGACTTTTTTACTCAAATTGGCGCTTATCTTGGCTATAGTAGTAGGGATACAGGCTGTAGGTGTTATTTTGATTGCCGCCTTAATCATTTCTCCAGCAGCTATTGCTCATTTTATTAAACCTCGCATGAGTTTTATGCTCATTACCTCTTCTATTATAGGTGCATTTGCGGGTATAGGAGGTGCATTTATTTCTTTTGTTTCACCGAAAATGCCCACTGGCCCATGGATTGTGCTGATTCCTATCTTTATAGCATCATTTGCTTTTCTATTGGCAGTGCCCAATGGCTATTTCTACCGCTTATGGACAGCAAATAAGCGTCAGTTTCAAGTTGTGAAAGATCATGTGCTCAAGGCTTTTTACGCCTATCACGAAAAAGAGTTTATAACTAATGTTTCTCGAGTGCAGCTAGTAAAGCAAACGGGTGATGAAAGCTGGATGATCAAATTAGCTATTTGGTCACTAAAAAGTCAAAGTTTTATTGAGAAGTCAGGTACTGATTGCTATCAACTTACTGAAAAAGGAAAGACTTTAAGTAAATCCATTGTGAGGAGGCATCGTCTTTGGGAAACCTACTTGGTGCAGTGTCTTAGGATAAAACATGATCATGTGCATGATGATGCTGAGTACATGGAGCATCTAATCGATGATCAAATAGAAAATAAATTAATTCAATTACTCAATAGACCTTCTCACGATCCACATGGATCTCTTATTCCTTATTGATCATGTGGACAGATTCTTTTTACATTTTATGGTCTCTCTTTTTTTTAAGCCTCAGTTCAGGCCTGTTAGGTAGCTTCCTTATATTGAGGAGAAATGCGATGGTAACGGATGCGATTTCACATGCAGTACTTCCTGGGGTGGTGCTTGCTTTTTTATTATTTGGCGGTCGATCTTCCGAGTGGGCCTTGCTAGGGGCATTAATATTTGCGGCTTTTTGTATACTTCTAATCGAATTTTTTACTGAAAAGCTTAAATTTAAAAATGATGCCGCTATCGGAATGGTTTTCACTGCCTTCTTCGCACTAGGTGTCCTTATGGTATCAGTATTCTCAAGCAGTGTTGATTTAGACTTAGATTGCGTCATTTATGGAGAGGCGGCATACATTCCTTTTGATACGGTAACCATATTCAAAAATGAAATCCCTCGCGCATTTGTCATGGGACTAATCATTCTAAGCTTTTTATTGATTTTCTTGACCTTTTTCTATCCTCAATTAAAACTTACTTCTTTTGATCCATTATTTGCCAATAGCATCGGCTTATCGGTTAAGAAGTGGTACTATATTCTCATGATTTCTACAGCTGCCATAGTGGTTTTAGCCTTAGAACTTATTGGAGTGGTCTTGGTTGTTGCATTTCTTGTGGCTATTCCTGCATTGGCTTGGCTGTTAAGTCATTCTTTCAGGCACTTATTTTTTTATTGTACTGTGATATCTGCTACTATAACTGGAGGAGGCTATCTGTTGGCTCGCTGGTCAGACGCAAATATAGCGGGAAGCATAGTGCTGGTGCTAGGGACCTTATGGGTAATCGTCCTATTTTTAGGCTATCGCTTTGGTTCGAATAGGGGAGCCAACCAACTGCATTAAATCTATATTTTTTGCGTGGGATGAGAACAGTAGTTATCTTTCTGTTTGGGGCTTACTTAAATACAGCAAATATATTTGATGATCATATTGGAAGGTCTACTTTTTATTATGCTTATCTGCATATATAGGGCTTGCTTAAACCCGGAATATGCATTAGAATTTCTATTCCGAGCTAAAAATACTTCAAAATCAAACGCTTCGCTGCATTTAACG
>JAFIEW010000175.1 GCA_020832375.1 Cyclobacteriaceae bacterium | reverse complement strand
GCAACATATTAGTTATCAGCAAATAAAGATAAGTAGCTAAGTTAACACCTCTATTAAAGGTTAATCGTGCGGTGGTCATTTAGTCTTCCTGCATGAGCCATTCTAATTAAAAACTGTTCAATACAAACATATAGATTCATTGCAAGCAGCTTTTTCACATGCGACAAATTTCGGGATCGATGCCAGATTTGAATGAAAGGCTTAGATACATGATCAAATGATTCACAGCTAAATGTTCACCTCTACTCCAGTTCAAAAGTGTATCGGTTATTTAGACGAGCTACATTAAGTTTTATTGCTATACATCAAGCTTCATTTTCTTGCTTGCGCGTCTATTTAGTCGAATTCATTTATATACACTAGAAATGGAATTTACCTTTTTACTGATTCGAATACTATCTTGCTTCTGCAATCAATATTCGGCTCCCTATTTAGTTCAATCAGCATCAATCTAATGCTCAAACACAATTCCATCGGCTGAAGCACCCAACATTTCTAAATACTTACTGATATCAGTGACCATCTGATCTGGACCACAAACATAAAATTGTTGATGAAAATCACTAATGTGCTCTTTTAAGAAGTCCATATCGATCCGCTTTTTAGCATGTCCATCTACTTTCTCGTGCGTTAAAGTTGAAATGAACTGATCACCCAATATTTTTTGAAAATAAGACTCCATAATAACATCTTTTGCGGTGTGATTGGAAAAAATTAAACGATGTCCATCTAATTCCCCATCTTTCTCAAGCTGCTTCAAAATTGCTATGAAAGGTGTGACTCCCGCACCTCCTGCAATGAAGGTGCCCTTGCCCTTATATTCAATAGCTCCCCAAGCATCTCCAATGATGAGCTCATCCCCTTCTACCAAATCATCTAATTCATCTGTTACACCATTGTGGCGAGGATAGGTTTTAATGACAAATTTTAAATGCTCCTCTTCAGGTAAAGATGTGAAGGTAAAAGGCCTTTTTCACCTTTCCAATTGGGCTTATTGATCGCGACCTCGGTAGCTTGACCAGGCTTAAAAGTATACCCCTCAGGTTTATTGACGGTAAATTCTTTCACATCAAAGGTAATAGACCAGATTTCTTTGATTTTGACGGTGTAGAACATAATAAAAAATTTATTGTGAATAAAATGTTGTTATATAATCGAACGATTATGAGAGAAAAGGTTATGTGAGGGGGTAAAAACATCCTTTTTACATTGGTAATCAACAGCTAAATGGCTAGTGACAATGAGTTTATTAACTTGAAAAGCAGTAATCATTTAAATGACCTCCAAGGATCTTAAAATAGTAATTCTCAAATACCTCTTTTTATATAAACCGTCATAAGATGTGATACTAACATACAGGATTGAGTCATTAAATGACGATTTTTATTTAATATGAAAAAACAAACCTTAATAGACAGCTTCTAAACAGCTTATATCTTATAAGCCAAATAGAAGATCGTTCAAACCTCGCAGCAAAGAAGGGACTTTACAGATTACGGCCTCATCCCACTAAAAATAAAAAAAAATACCCGACAGTTTTTGGCAGGGTCGACGACTACCTTTATCCCCTACTAAAACCTAGTTTGAGATGAAATCAATAATCAAAATGGATGCTTTTAATTCATGGAAAATTCCAAGTGCTGGCATTCAATTAGAAGGCAAAGCTACTCCTGAGGTAGAGAGAAGACAAAAGGAATACCTTGAGGAGCGTAGAAGTAATTGGAAACTCACAGAAAGATCGATGTCCTTGTTCTACCGACTTAGGCGAGTGATGGGCTCAACGGTTATCATACAGCTATGGGAGCCCATCATGGAGGTCTTTGAGGATGATGGCCCTCTACCTTTTTGCGGGAAGCTGACGGGGATGTCTATCGAGGAAGTAAAAGTGGATGGTAGATATTACCCCCAGCTATATATACAAATTCAATCACCATACAACATATTAAATGGAAACAGAGGGGAAGATCCCTTAGAAAACAAAGAATTATGGCAAGATGAGATGACTATTCTGATCAATTGCTCGGACATTTTTACCCTTGAAATAATCAATACAGATAGTATCACCTAAAATCCACCTAGATATGCCTAAAAGACTAAAAGAACATCAACTGCGATGGAAGCGACCTCAATTTTATGCCCCAAATCAAGAAATGAAAGGCCGTGCTGAGCGAACTCCTCTTTACCGAATTGTAAAAGATGGAAACGCTGTTTTTTTCATCAACGATTCAGCGGAATGTTTAACCAGAATTATCAGCAATTCTAGTGGCATGATTAATTTCGATGAAGGTAGTGCTGCTCTTGATTCAGCTGGATTTTGTGCCTATGAACAAGTAGAAGTTGGAGAAGCTGTGCAAATCGATGAATATGACCCTTACTATGATGATGAGTTTATCATTCAATATAAAATAAATGTAGAAAGCCCTGAAAGAAGAACCAGAAGATTCCAGTGCATATTACCAAAGGGAGGAAAAGCTGAGATTGTCCTGATGTGGGACTCAGGTGAAGAAGGTAGAAACGTGTCTTTATTAGTTTGCTAGCTAATGGCTTCATTTCTAGCCGTGAATACCGTTTTTTATACAAGCAATAAAAAGCTGATGCTAAAAAAATATTATTAATTAGGCTTCATGCTTTCTTACTTAGTACCTAAATAGTATCGAAAGGATTCTACAATGCCATAATAAGCGAAGTTTGCCGAAATCTAGTTTAGTGGAGATAATCGCTTTAAATAAGCCTTACAGGTTTTGAAAACCTGTAAGGCTTATTGGTTTTTCATGAGCCATTTACCTTGCTGTATATCCTCCGTCTACGGGTAAAGTGATTCCTGTGATGTATCGAGACTCATCGCTTGCAAGAAAAACGGCGGCATGGGCTACATCTTCTACCTGTGGCATGCCAGGAATAACATTCATGCTGTTTAATTGATTTTTCATTGCTTCGGGATCCGCCGCAGTATCGATAAAGTGCTGGACTAAATCAGTGAGGATGGCTGTAGGAGCTAGTGCATTTACTCGAATATTATCTGCGCCGTATTCTACCGCAGTAGACTTAGAAAGGTTGATAACAGCCGCTTTAGAGGCGGAATAAGGAGCTATATTTGGAAAACCCACCATACCCGCTGTAGAAGCCATATTAATAACACTACCACCTTTTTTGTCTTGACGGAGCATTAAACCAACAGTTTCTTTGAGTACATAGAAAAAACCATCCAAGTTTATTTTGTTGACCTTATGCCAGTTGTCTAAAGAACTTTCATGAGTGACTTTTTGCTCGCCGTCGATACCTGCATTATTGACTAACACATCGATACGACCAAATTGACCCTCAATTTTATCCACAACGGACTTTACAGCATCATAGTCCGTAACATCTAAGTGAAAGAATACCCCTCCTACCTGCTTGGCGACCTCCTCCCCTTTTTCTGTATTGAGATCAGCAATAATGACCTTGCTGCCCTGTTTTGAAAATTCTTCAGCGATTCCTTTTCCGAGTCCTGAAGCACCACCTGTGATCAATGATACTTTGTCTTTTAATCTCATAACTATTTGTTTTTTTAATTTCTATGAAATGGATGAAATAGCAAGCTAAAACTTGCATATCTACCAACGTAAAAAATTAATATTTGTGTTGAACAAAAGAGCACTAATCAAAATGATAAGCAACATTCTTAGCCTAGGATATTCTTAAAATAACCTTTTGGCTCTTTATGCTATCAGCTTAATCTAATTCCCTAATTGGCAATTATAAACAAAAATTGTGAAGAAGAATATCGACCAATTTCAAAGAATGAATGAAGCAAAAATTTGACTAATACATTTTATTTTATGCATATCCGCTTGTTTGCATATTAAATTTCAAAGGAAGTACTAAGTTTTA
>JAFIEW010000032.1 GCA_020832375.1 Cyclobacteriaceae bacterium | reverse complement strand
AAAACTTAGTACTTCCTTTGAAATTTAAGATGCAAACAAGCGGATATGCATAATTAGAAATGTGCTACAAGAAGATTATAAATCTAATAAGTACTATTCTTTAAAATTTGGCCAAAACAATAAAAAAGCCACTTGAATTTGTTCAAGTGGCTTTTTTTAGTAAAACAGTGTCAATATTTAGTTTCTCTTTACTTCTGGAAGATTATCTAATCCACGTTTTTTCAAAAGGGCGTCGATCTGAGGTTCTCTGCCTCTAAAGTCTACGTACATCTCCATTGGTTCTCTTGTTCCGCCTCTTTCAAGAACATTTTCTCTAAAAGATTGAGCCTTATCTTGGTCAAAAAGATCTCCTGTTTCTTTGAAAGCCTGATAGGCGTCTGTATCTAACACCCCTGACCAAATGTAGCTGTAATAACCTGAAGAATATCCACCCGCAAAAATATGGTTGAAATTAGTCGTTCTATATCTTGGAGGAATTTCACTGATCAAGCCGATATTATCCATTGACTCACTTTCAAACTCATTGATATCACCCGTTATAGGTTCTGTTCTTGTATGGTAGTCTAGGTCAAGGAAAGAAGCCGCAAGATACTCCGTGGTAGCGAAGCCTTGGTTAAAAGTACCGCTATTTTTTAGTTTCTCCATAAGCTCTTCAGGAATCACCTCACCTGTTTCATAATGCTTAGCATACATTACCATTACTTCAGGATCACCTGCCCAGTTCTCCATGATTTGAGAAGGAAGTTCTACAAAGTCTCTTGGAACTGAGGTGCCCGCCATGCTTGCATATTTAACATCAGAAAGCAAGCCATGTAGTGCGTGACCAAATTCGTGAAAGAATGTAGTTACCTCTCCAAAGCTTAACAAAGAAGGCGTGTCTTCAGTAGGGGCATTAAAATTACAATTGATAGTGATAATAGGAGCTTGGCGCTCATTATTCTCGTATGACTGTCTTTTATAAGAAGACATCCATGCTCCACCTCTTTTTGATGGCCGAGCAAACATATCCATGTAAAGAATACCTATATGACTACCATCAGACTCTTTTACTTCCCACGCGGTAACATCCTCTTGATATACAGGCAGCTGAGGAAGTTCTTCAAACTTTAGGCCCCAAAGCTTTTCACACACCATAAAAACGCCATCTCTAACCTTTTCTAAGCTGAAGTACTGCTTTACTTCTTCTTGGTCGATTGCATACTTCTCTTTTCTAACTTTTTCTGCATAAAACTTCCAGTCGTGAGGTGCCAATTCATAATTACCGCCTGAAGCATCAATCATCGCTTGAAACTGAGCGGCTTCCCCCTTTGCTTTAGCTAAAGCAGGTGACCATAGCTGCTCCAATAAGTTATACACAGCATCAGGGTTTTTGGCCATAGATTGCTCTAACACATAGTGAGCATGTGTTTCGTAACCCAATAAGTTAGCTTTTTCAATTCTAAGATTGGCCATCTTACGAGCATTTTCTTTATTATCAAACTCATTATCGTTATTGCCTCTCAACTGATATGCTTGATAAATTTGCTCTCTCAATTCACGATTTTCAGCATATTGTATAAAAGGCCCAAAACTCGGTGGAGAAAGAGTAAAAATCCATTTCCCTTCTCTATCGCTATCTTTAGCGGCTTTCGCTGCAGCTTTAATGGCATAATCTGGGAGTCCTGCAAGATCTTCCTCATTATCAATTACGAGCTCAAAAGCATTATTTTCTTTCAATACGTTTTGGCCAAAATCTACAGTAAGACCACTTAGTTCGCTGTTAATTTCCTTTAAACGTTCTCTAGCATCACCTTCAAGAAGTGCACCACTACGAACAAAGTTTTTGTAGCTCTTCTCTAAAAGCTTCATTTGTTCAGGATCAAGGTCAAGATCTTCACGCTTTTCATAAAGCGTCTTAACACGCTTAAATAAATCAGGGTTGAGTGATATATTGTCACTATGAGCTGACATTTTAGGGGCTATTTCTTTTGAGATTGCCTGTATTTCATCATTGGTGTGAGATGAACTCAAATTATAAAACACCGATGTAACCCTACTTAAGAGCTCACCAGAAAACTCCATTGCAAGCATGGTATTCTCAAAAGTTGGATCATCAGGGTTACTAGCTATAGCCTCAATTTCTTCGGTTTGAATTTTCATACCCTCCTCAATAGCTGGAAGAAAATGTTCGTCATTTATGAGATGAAAAGGAGGAGCTCCAAAAGGAGTTTCAAAATCAGTGAAAAAAGGATTGTCCTCTCTTTCAGGTGGACCTACTTGACCACCATCGCCGCAGGCCGACATCAGTATCGCTCCCGAGCAAATCATTGCCATTACTTTTTTATTCATATTCTATTGATGTTTGGTAAACTTTTATAACGCAATTCTATTGGAATACTCCTATCACTACAAATTATATCAGCAACTACAATATTTTTGAGATAATAATTACCTAGTGTAATAAAATGGAAATATTCACTATCAAATTTAAACAAAAGATTTTAAATCATGGTGCCACTTTGTAAATTAGCTAAAGCAGCATAATTGATAGTTCATCAAAATAAGAGAACTTAATATAAAATGACTAAGTAATATGTTAATTAATCTCTCCTCAAGGCTTCTACAGGGCTCAATCTACTAACCATTGCACTTGGTATTATCAGCACCAAACCTATTAATGTGATTACTCCAAGGTTAAGGAATATTATGAAAGGCCAATTCCATGATACAGGCACATAACTCATATAATAATTTTCAGGATCAAGAGGAATAAGCTTAAATCGATATTGAAGGTAGCAAAGACCCATCCCAAGCATATTTCCATAAAAGAGTCCCTTGAGGGTAAGCTTAACTCCCATCAAAACAAAAATCTTTCTTATTTCAATATCCTTACTCCCCAAGGCTTTTAATACACCAATAAAGGGTCTTCGCTCCATAATCAAAATAAATAATATGGCGATCATATTAAAACAGGCGACAAACATGATAAGCGATAAAAAAATAAAAACATTGCGATTGAGTAATGAAAGCCAATCAAAAATTTGAATATACTTGTCTTTTATGGTAGCGATATAAAGGTCATTATCTAACACATCATAGAGATGTTCCTCTGCCTTTTCGATATTATCAAAATGATCAACAAAAAGTTCAAAGCCACCAGTCAATGAATCATCCCATCCATTCAAAGCACGAGCTAGAGCAATATCTCCTATTATCATGCGATCATCAAAATCCTCCATACCTGTATCGTATAAACCTACTACCTTTAGTTTTCTAAATCGAGGTGGGTTTTGCAAAATATAGATGAGTACTTCTTCGTCTACATCAACTTGCATTGTCTTGGCTATTTTTCGACTTAATATTACTTCAGAAGAATCTGTAAAAGATAGAAACCTACCCGCCACCAGGCTTTCTTTAAAACGCAGGCTATCATACTCTCTACCTACCCCTTTCATTAAAATGCCATGTACTTCTTTATCCTTAGTTATTAAACCTGGTTTATGAATGAATTCTTGAGCATGAGTAATGTATTTGAAAGAGCTAGGGTTATTAAAAATTTCACGATCCCTGCTAATTGGATCTTCTTCAAAGCTATTTCCGAGTGAATACTTTGTAAGGATGATATGCCCACTAAAGGTGAAGAGCTTTTCTTTTATTGTATCGCGAAAGCCGACTAAAATGAGCACTGATAGCAACATTACTGCAACACCCAACGCAATGCTAACCACAGCTACACGCTGTATAGTAGCTGCGAAGCTTTCACCGCCGCGACTATTTATTTTTCTAGAAATAAAAAAAGGAAAATTCAATTGGATTTTTTTTTACAAAGTTAACAGATAAAATCGGAATTATCCCTTATGCAACGACTTCATGAGTACAGGTTAAGGATAGAAATTTGAAACATACAAATAATTGATAGAACTATTTTAGTATAGACAATTTTTGTCGCTTTTTTTTGCCTGAATGTATACTTTGTCACTCAGAATTTGATGAAAATTACAGATGTATTACATATCTTTGAGTGCATAATGATAAACTAACGCTTATGCGACTCGCCCTTTTTGTGATCTTATTTAGCCTTCATATGTTATCTTTTAAGGCAAATCCACAGGAAATCATACTAGGAATTGAACAAACCTCGACCTACATTAATAAGATTGAGGGTAAATCCTTAGCACTAGTAGTCAATCACACTTCGCTTTTCCCTAACGGCACTCATTTGGCTGATTCGCTAATGTCACTAGAACTGGGTGTGAAAAAAATTATGAGCCCAGAGCATGGTTTCCGAGGAAATGCAGATGCTGGTGCTAAAGTCAATAGCTCACTTGACGAAAAAACAGGTTTACCCATCATTTCACTTTACGGAAATAATAAAAAACCATCAGAGGAAGATTTATCGGGCATTGACCTCATTATCTTCGATCTCCAAGATGTAGGCACTCGATTTTATACCTATATAAGCACCATGCATTACGTGATGGAAGCTGCGGCAGAGAACGGGATAAAAGTATTGGTTCTCGATAGGCCTAATCCTAATGGTCATTACATCGACGGGCCCATTCTTAATAAAAAGTTTAGTTCGTTTGTAGGTCTCCATCCCATTCCTGTTGTGCATGGCCTTACAGTTGCTGAATTAGCCTTTATGATCAATGAAGAAGGCTGGCTTCAAGGAGGGGCAAAGTGCGATTTAGAATGGATACCAGTATCGAATTACAACAAAGATTTCAGATATAAACTGCCAGTAAAACCATCTCCTAATCTTCCAAATTCCAAAAGCATCGAGTGGTATCCATCTTTATGCTTTTTTGAAGGTACTCCTATGAGCATCGGTCGAGGCACAGACTTTCCATTTCAGGTGATTGGATATCCCAATAAATCATATGGGGAATTTAGCTTTACACCTGTTGCTAAGCCTGGTGCTGCCTCTAATCCTAAGCATAAGGACTCGAAATGTTATGGTGTAGACCTCAGAAATCAAACCGCACCCTACCACTTAGATTTAAGCTATTTGATCGATGCCTACGAAAAGTCAAATAAAAAAGACAGCTTTTTCACCGCTTTCTTCGATAAGCTGGCAGGTACCGATCAGCTCAAGAAGCAAATTATGGCAGGACTAAGCCCTGAAGAAATAAAAATTAGTTGGAATGAAGATCTAGAAATATATAAAGAAAAAATTCAGCCCTATTTGATATATCCAATCTCTGCTAATTGGTAATTAGTTAAGGCAGTTATATTCATTTATACATGAATTTGACATTTTAAATTGACAAAAATCGTACTGAAACTGTGGGAGACTGAAAAAATCAATCATATGAATTGATTCAAGTGAAGGAATAAGGATGTTAAATCTTAGAATATAAAGTTTATATGAAAATTGTTTTCATGGGCACTCCGGATTTCGCCGTGCATTCGCTCAACGCAATAAAAGCTGCAGATTTTAATATAGTTGCTGTTGTCACCGCACCGGATAAGGCAAGAGGAAGAGGAAAAAAGGTAAGCTTTACACCCGTAAAAGAATATGCACTTTCGAACAACATCCCTGTTTTACAGCCTACTAACCTTAAAGATCCGGCTTTCATTGAAGAATTATTAGCATTTGGGGCGGACATCCAAGTGGTGGTAGCATTCCGAATGCTACCAGAGGTAGTGTGGAATATGCCACCATTAGGTTCATACAATGTACACGCATCACTGTTACCAAACTATAGAGGAGCAGCCCCAATTAACTGGGCAATAATAAACGGAGAAAGTAAAACTGGCGTAACTACCTTTCAATTAAAACACGAAATCGATACAGGAAATATAGCTTTTCAAGAGGAGATAGCTATTGAAGAAAGTGATAATGCGGGTACACTGCATGATAAATTAGCACTATTGGGAGCCAAATTAATCGTTAAAACATTGGCGGCGGTCAAGAGTAGTCAAATACAACTCAAACAACAGACAGAAGACTCAGACTTAATATTAAAACATGCGCCAAAACTATTCCCTGAAAATTGCATCCTACCTTGGGAAACAATGACAGCACATGAACTTCACAACCACATCAGGGGTCTGAGTCCATACCCAGGAGCAAGATTAGAAATAAAAGGAGAAAGTTATAAAATCCTAGGCTCTCACATTGAAGATACACCTCTCGAAATGGGACAAATAGAAACCGATAATAAGAGCTATTTGAACTTAGGTACTAAATCAGGCACATTAGGGATCAAAATAATTCAAAAGTCAGGCAAAAAAGCGATGGATATAAAAAGTTTTTTTGCAGGCAATAAAATTTAAAATTATATGAATGATTGAACACCTTACCTGGTATTAGATAGAATAGAAAAATATAATATTTACCCATTATAGTAAGATTTACGCTCGTTTTGAGTTACATTTAACAACTGAATAGAATATTATACTGAGAAGCGGATAATATAAATTGACAAATACTTAAATTATGGAAATAGCTATGATTGCCGCTATCGGTAAAAATTTTGCAATCGGAGCAAATGGTGAGATTCCTTGGCACTTACCCAAAGATTTACAGTTTTTCAAGCGAACAACGATGAGTTATCCTCTCATAATGGGAAGAAAAACCTACGAAAGTATTGGTAAGCCACTTCCAGGCCGAGTTACAGCTGTAATCACTTCAGATATTAGTTATGATAATAAAACAGGGATTTTAGCATTTACCAGCATCAGAGAGGCAATAGACTATCTAGAAAAGGCTGGATCTGAAAAAGTGTTCCTATCAGGTGGTGAGGGTATTTACAAAGAAGGCTTAATTATTGCAGACAACTTATATATAACCAGAGTAGATTTAAGCCCTGATAACGCTGATGCTTTCTTTCCTAAATGGGACGAGAAACAATGGGAACTTGAAAATGAGGAATTAAGCCTTCCCGACGAAAAAAATCCTTACACTATGTATTTTCAAAAATGGAATAGGCGTTTTTAAAAATAAAAAACCGTCAAAATTATCAATTACTTATTTAACCTTAATTTATGAAAACCTTCAATGTAGGGGTTTTACTTTTCGATGATGTTGAATTGCTAGACTTCAGCGGACCTGCGGAAGTATTTGGTGCTATCAATGAACTCGAAGATAAAAAACACCCCAAAGTAACCCTAGTCTACCTTGCTGATAAAGAGCAAATAAACTGTAAAAATGGTACTAGAGTGCTAGCCGATGCACCACTTAATCTGGCTGGTGCTGGAAAACTAGATGTGCTGGTAGTTCCTGGTGGACTAGGAGCTAGAAAAGCCGCTAAAAACCCAAAAGTCATTCAATTGGTAAAAGACGCTTACGAAAACAAAATCTTCATCATATGTGTCTGCACAGGTAGCTTTATCTTGGAGGAAGCTGGACTCTTCCAAAGCAGATTATTTACTACCCACCGATCGGTGGCAGATGAGTTTAAAGATAACCCTAATCTAAATATAAAGAGTAGAATTATTTCAGATGATGCTGTAATTACGACTGCAGGAGTTACAGCAGGAATAGAAGGTGCTTTATTGTATGTTCGTGAGAAAATGGGAAAAAGCACATTACTACAAGTGACCGAATACCTAGAATATCCATACTTCGATCCATTCAAAAATAACAT
Organism: Cyclobacteriaceae bacterium; assembly: GCA_020832375.1. Lineage (GTDB taxonomy): Bacteria > Bacteroidota > Bacteroidia > Cytophagales > Cyclobacteriaceae > JAFIEW01. The sequence goes on along the minus strand of JAFIEW010000032.1, from coordinate 27,912 downwards.
CACTTATTTGTAGTGCCATGATGTACCTTGCTTGGGCTGACCTCGCTGTTATTGTTTTTTTTCTTGGAATCACCTTATATATAGGCTTATACTTTAGAAAAAAAGCAAGTAAAGACATCAATAGTTTTTTCTTAGGCGGGCAAAACCTAGCATGGTACGTTGCAGGCACCTCAATGGTAGCTACGACATTCGCAGCTGATACACCCTTGGCAGTTACAGAACTAATATCTCAGGGAGGTATTGCTTCTAACTGGCTGTGGTGGAATATGCTTGCTGGCGGAATGCTTACAGTCTTCTTTTTTAGTCGATATTGGAGAAAAGCTGGCATCGTAACCGACAACGAATTAATAGAAATCCGCTACTCAGGGAGGCCAGCAGCGTTTTTGCGTGGTTTTAGAGCCATTTATTTAGGTGCTATCATGAATGCCATCATCATTGCTTGGGTCAACGTAGCGATGGTAGCTATATTAAAAGTCTTTTTTGACCTTGATCAAAGTACTGCACTTTGGATCACCTTTGGTTTAATGCTTATTACTGCGTTTTATTCTAGCCTTTCAGGTCTTCTTGGTGTTGTTTACTCTGATGTCATACAGTTTATCACAGCATTAGTTGGCTGTATTATACTTGCCGTATTAATAATCAAAAGCCCCGAGATTGGTGGCATACAATCTCTGAAGTCACAACTCCCTAATGGAACTACAGACTTCTTCCCTCGCTTTTCTAACAATACTGGATCAAACGTAAACACCTTTTCCATAGGCATTGCTTCTTTCTTTGCCTTTATTGGATTTCAATGGTGGGCATCTTGGTATCCGGGCAATGAACCCGGGGGTGGTGGGTATATCGCTCAGCGTATTATGAGTACCAAGGATGAAAGCCATGCTATAAAGGCAACCTTTTTCTTCCAAATTGCCCACTACTGTATCCGTCCATGGCCGTGGATTATTGTAGGATTATGTGCAATAGTGCTTTATCCAGAGATACAGTCAACAGATCCTCAGTTAGGATTCATCATGGCGATGAAGGACTTTCTTCCCGCTGGTCTTAAAGGCTTACTACTCGTAGCCTTTATTTCCGCATATATGAGTACCCTTTCCACCCAACTTAACTGGGGTACTTCGTACTTAGTTAATGACTTTTACCTGCGTTTTTTTAAGACAAAGCCCACTAGCAAAAGGAAAGAAGTGCTTGCTAGCAGGGTGATCACCTTAGCACTAATGATATGGGCTGCATTTGTTAGCACGAAGATTAATAGCGTAAGCCAAGCATGGCAGATTCTCATTGAAGGAGGGGCGGGTTTAGGCCTCGTACTCATTCTTCGTTGGTTTTGGTATCGAGTCACTGCATGGTCAGAGATTGCGGCTACCGTGACCCCATTTTTGGCCTACCTCTTTGTCCATGTCGTGCTTGTGCGATATGACACCAGCTGGGCACAACCAATTACCATCGACCCTAAGGGCTTCTACTTCATAATTTTTACTACTACAATAGTATGGGTGTTAGTGACACTGCTGAGCCCTCCGGAAGATAAACAACACTTATTGAAATTTTATCGATTGATACAACCACTAGGCTATTGGAAACCTATTTCTGGTGAAGGATCAGGTACGAAGAAAATCGTACAAACAATAATCATATGGCTTGCCGCTGTAGTTCTTTGTTATGCCGTATTATTTGGCATTGGTAGCCTTATCCTTCAGTACTGGAACCGACTGACCATAAGTATAGTAGTAGGCGTCATCAGTTTTATGATTTTTCGTTTCATGAGTAGAAAAGTCCGTATATTCGAACTTTAGTTGGAATGAGAACCTTAGTCAACCTTACTGTTTTGAATAAAACCACATCCCTCAAAAATCTACATACTTTTGGAATAGAAGTTAGCGCCCAAGAAGTAATAGAACTTCAATCTCAAGAGCAAGCCTTAAATTTTTTCAAAAATGAAGGTAAGCAATTCCAGCATGCACTTATACTTGGAGGAGGGAGCAATGTTTTGTTTACCGAAAACCTTCAAGTACCACTCATTCGCAACAGCATCAAAGGCATAGGTATTATTGATGAATCTGAGGAGGAAGTTATTGTTGGCTTTGGGGGAGGTGAAAATTGGCATGAATGCGTAAAATACGCGATAGCCCATCAGTGGGGAGGTATTGAAAACCTATCTCTAATACCAGGCACTATGGGCGCAGCGCCCATGCAGAACATTGGTGCTTATGGAGTAGAACTAGAACAAGTATTCGAATATTTGGAAGCCATCGACCGAATGAGTGGGGATTTGGTTAGATTTTATCATGCCGACTGTCAATTTGGCTACCGTTGGAGCATTTTTAAAGGTAATTTAAAAGATAAATACTTCATCAGTCAGGTAGCATTAAGACTCAAAAAAGCACCGCATCAGTTAAACACCTCATATGGTGACATTCGAACAATATTAAATAAAACAGAACAAGAGGCAACCATAGAATCTGTAAGTGAGGCTGTAATTGAAATAAGGCAATCAAAGCTTCCAGACCCTCGTGAAATTGGCAATGCAGGAAGCTTTTTTAAAAACCCATATATCCCTCAATCTCATTTTACAGACTTAAAAAAAGAGTTTACTAAAATACCAGGCTATCCTCTAGAAGGCTCTGATCAAGTTAAAGTACCTGCTGGCTGGTTAATCGATCATCTAGGTTGGAAAGGCTATCGCAAAGGTGATGCGGGTGTTCACCAAAAGCAAGCACTAGTATTAGTAAATTATGGAGATGCAACTGGAAAAGAAATATTAGATCTTGCAATTGAAATTCAGCAGTCTGTAAAAGAGGCCTTTAACATACATATCGAACCAGAAGTAAATATCTACCATGGATAATTCAATAGTTTGGAGTTGAGTTGAATAGATAAAAAACCATTTAGTCAAATTTTAAAAGAGGTGCTAGTATCAGGATTTCTATCCTTATCTAGGGCATGCTTAAAAACAGCTAAATTGTTGATAAATAAATCATAAAATCTATACTTTATCTATTTGAGTGCACAGTTTTTAGTCAAAATGCTTGCACGAAAATGTCTGATATCGACATTTTGTAGCTTAGCCCCAAGCATTATTGTGAATTGTAAGCGGTATTTATTTGAAAAAAGCTTATTTTAAGCTTTTTTCAAATTATCATTTTACCGTCAATTAAAACAAGCAAAGCTTGTGCCGCCTCGAGCTTGCAGTACTTGGGACTTTTTAGGACAGTATCTATTTTTAAAAAGGGGTAAAGTCTTATTTACCTATCTCACAAAATTTTTTATTGTAAATTCATAATTGAATGACATTTTTTGAAAAACGACATCATAAATTCAAAAATAAGCGGATTTTAATGATTAATTATGAAGGCTTATTTCGTGCATAAGCATCTTAGCAAAAAAAATCTCGTTTATATCAAGGCGTATATTTTTAAATACTAACTCCTTAATCTTATGAAACTATCGATGATTTTATTTTTAACAATGGCAACTCTTTTTCCATTCGCATCCCAAGCTCAATTATTAAATACCTCATTAGAAATCACCATAAGAAATGAAACTGGAAATACAGTAGAGGGTGCTACAGTAAGGATTTATGAAACGGAAGAAGACTACAATAACAAAAAACACGAATTACAACAGGCTCAACTAACTGATAAAAAAGGCAGAATAACCTTTAGGCAATTAGGTGGCGAAAAAACATATTTCATTCATGCTGAAAAGGATGATAGAGACAATTACACATTAGGAACGCAAACAGAGCCTTTAAAAAAGGGTAGAAAAAATAAAACGACGATTATTATAGAGTGAGGTTCCCTCATGACAGCTATCTATATCTAGTTGCTATCGAATCTACCTTATAATTCATTAAGCCAAACTAAATGATCCATGAAAAAAAAGAAAGTTTTTTTACAAAAAGCGGCTCAATTGCTGGCGATTGTGATTTTTTGGAATTTAGGGTTATCAGAAAGCCAGTTAAAAGCGCAGGTAAGTGAACAAAACCCTTTTATTTCTACCAGAATCAGTCTTGAGATGCAAGGGGAAAGTGAGCGATTTAGATTTATTAACAACCGCTGCAAAGTGAGATACGATGCGGACAAGCATCAAATCGAGGGAAGATTTAATATGGCCGATTTTGTCACAGAGTTTGAAGGTGATAGCCGTGAGTTATTTGACCGAGTTTTTGCAGGATTACAGAATCAAAGCGTAGAAATGATTGTGCCAATAAGAGGTACTACGGCCAATAAAAGAGACTTTCAAAATGAAAAAGACTTTGTAACTGAAGGAAAGTTTATCTTTAATAACCCTTACAGCCATGTGCCTTATCATATCAAGCTATATTCTAATAACAATGCATTATTTTATTATCTATCTGTAGATCTCAATTACGAACTGCTTGGAATTCGACTTCCAACTGAGTTCCAAGATATGCTATTGGAAAATTTTCAATTTGTCATCCCCAGAGGACATTGGGCAAGACTCGAGCATTAAAGCTCGAGTCCTATCACCAAAATATCATCTAATTGCTGTTCATTGATCATCCAGCTATCAAGCTCTTTCTCCAATTCCAGCTTCATACTGTCCATAGGTAATTGAGCATGCTTAGCCAAAAGGTCTCTAAAACGTTTACTCATGTATTTCCTACCATTCGCTCCACCAAATTGATCCTGATAGCCATCTGAAAAAATGAAGAACTTATCATTTGGATTAATTTCAATAGTTTGAGTGGTAAACTTCCTTACATTTTCTCTTTGTCTACCCCCAATAGAGGACTTATCTCCTTGGATCCTTTCAATTTCACCAAGGCTATTGATCCTCACGAGAGGATTGTTAGCGCCTGCAAAGGTCATTTTCTTCATTTTTTGATCGTACACGATCAAAGCCATATCCATACCATCACGATTATTCGTTGTTTCTTGTTGTAAGGCTGCCCTAACTCCCTGATGAATGAACTCTAATACTTTACCCGGATCGAAAATATTGTTTTGTAATACGGCATCATTTAACAAGTTGTATCCAATCATACTCATAAATGCACCAGGCACTCCATGCCCTGTACAGTCCACAGCTGCAATTATTATGTAGTCATCTTTCTTTTTAAACCAATAAAAATCACCACTTACAATATCTCTAGGTCGGAATAAAACAAAAGCATCTATCAGATGATCTTTAATTAAAGCTGCATCTGGTATAATGGCATCTTGAATCCGTTTAGCGTAGTTGATACTTGCTGTAATATTGTCATTTTTCTTTTCAATGATTTCTTTTTGCTTCACCACTTCTTGTGTTCGTTCCTTTACTTTATTTTCAAGGTTTTCATAAAGCGAAGCATTTTCTGTAGAGATAGCTGCCTGCGAAGCCAAAATACCCAATAGTTCTTCTCGTTCATTAGAAAAAACACCTGTGGCAAGATTATTTTCTAAATAAAGCGTCATCAGGAGATTGCCCTTATTAATTACTGGCAAGCAAAATACAGAAGCTGGCATTCTTTCCTTATAATAAGGGTCTGTTGAATACTGACTATCTTGCTTCAGATCATCAATCACCACAGTTTTTTTACTTCTATTGACAAAATTGACGATCTGTACCTGACTTGGCTCTTGACTTTGCCAATCAAAAACCTGAGCTTCCTCACCTGAATGAATGCTAGCCCATAAATATGCTTTACCTGCGTCTTGCTTATAGATGTATCCACTATCAGCACCAGCACTTTCCATTATGATCGAAAGAGTGGTCTTCAATATTCCCGAAAGCTGAACCTCACCAGAGATACTTTGATTGGATTTAATAATCGTCTTTAGATCTAGGGACTCATTTAAAGTGCCTGACCCTGTTGTTCTAGTATATGAACTTGTACCTGAGACAAAGGTACTGTTACCACTAGCACCTTTGACTGGTAAAATTTCTTTATAAATTTCACACAAATAATCTACCCATCGATGTGCTCCCCAATTTATTGCTAAATCTAAAGCCTTATTGAGATAAAAAGTAGCAAAGTCTTTGAAACCTCTATCCAAATAGAAGTTCACGATAGCTCTGTAAATGATCAGTTTGTCGAGTGTGAAAGAAGTCGCCTCCACTTTCAAAATTGCCTGATTAAACTTTTGCATGGCAGCATTATGATTGCCTTTATAAAAGTCTAACTCCGCCTCTAAATGAAGTAATTTATGATAATGGTTTTTATCATAAAAGCGACACCATTTTTTAAATAGTTTTATATTCTTATTAATGGTTTTTTGCAGTTTCCTGTTTTTTCCCGTGACTTCTTGAGCGCGGAAATTAATCAAGGATTCAACCCAAAAAAACATGGGTATGTTGTATCCTCCTATCAGTCCATCTTTGTATAAGTTAGTCTTTTCAGCTGCCCTGAGAGCTAAATTATTTTGATCAAAAAGATAAGAAAGTAATGTTTCGTTCCAGTGAATAGTAAAGAGACTGGTTTTATCCTCATTGTCCTCCCAACGCTGAACAACGTCTTTTTTATTAAGGAACTTTCCATCAACTATCCATGGCTGAGCGGTATGGGAATCACTTAAGTTTTGGGCTAATTGTCTATAGTTCGATAATTGGTGAAGAGTATTACTTTGATTGATACTTTTTGTTAGCTCAACATATTCATCAATTTTAACTTTCAAATTACTCAAAGACTCTCCTGAAAAAAATAGATGTGTCATTCCCACACTTAGGGAATAAGCTGAATGTTCTGTATCGCCGTATTTTAGGCCTATCTTCACATTATCTAGCAGTACCTTCACAGTATTCTGCATGGGGCTATTCCAGTGATAAATAAATGACTGAATAACAAAATTTACGCGCGCAATCTGATCGGGCGATTTATATTTATCGAGTAAGATCTCTGCTGCTCCTGCCAACTGAATGGCTGGCTTAAAATCGTAATTGATGCCAGCTAGTAAAAGGCCAAATGATGCATAACAGTAGGCAGTCTCCTTGGTTTGACCATGCTTGAGCATAATCCTTAATTGCCTACATAAAAGAACTGCTAAAAGGTTACTATCGATAAAATAGGCAACAAGACCTTGCTGCTGCATACATCGGATCGCATAGATCAATTTTTCGTCCTTCATGTCTGGAATAGAGGCAAGATCTTGTGAGGTTTTTTTTCCTACTGCTATTTGGGTAAGAATAAACTCTTTGATCACATCAAATTGAGAAGCTTTTCTAGGCAACTTAATACCAAATTCATTAAGAATATTAGACTCTAAAATTTCTCTAAAATTCCCTCTAGCAAGATTTGCCTTGCTTTCTAATTCGTAGCGTTTAGCTTTATCAATTAAACCTGACTGATAAGGCTCCCATGCTTTTAAAGCTGACTCCATACCTTCGTAATCAGCGGTTAATCGTGCTATATTGGCATGTTCAAGTAAAAAGTCTTTCTTTTCCTGAATACTTAAGGACGAATTAGAAATTAAACCTAAAATCCTTTTAGAGTTAGCATAAGCTAAATCGTAAGCCCTACTTTTTTGAAATTTCTTAAAAGCAACACCATAGCAACTTATTAAAAAGTCCTCTTGTAGCCGTGATAAATTTACATGATCAACCGACTCAATATGCCTAACCAACAAAACTCCTTTACTTGGTGACTTTCCAGAATTTTGGAAAGCTTCTAAATAATTAAAATGATAATTGGATATTTCTTTTTTGTCAGTTTTAGAGTAAACCGCATGCTGCAAGTTATCATGGGTGAACGAAATGATATTATCTTTATCAATCGTTCCTTGAGCCGATGTAAAATCCTCTGACTGATGTAAAAAAATTATTCCTGTATCGATAAGCCGTTTGGATAAAACCGTAAGATCACGAAGTTTATGATTTGGTAAAACAAAGGATAAGTCCTCTAAGGTAAACTCTCTATTCAATACAGATGCAGCCCTAAGAATATTTTGTTGATTTTCAGGTAGTGATGAGAACTTATCTAAAAGCAAGTCAACAACACTATCTAGTACTGGTAATTCTAAAATCGCTTTATCATTCCAACTCCACTTTACTTTTTCAAATAAAGAATCAGCTTTTTTATCTTTTACCAACAAGCCCTTTTCATTAAGATCCTGAAGAAACTGACTGGTAAAAAAGGGGTTACCGCCACTTTTTTCGAAAATTATTTTTGCAAGGGGCTCAATGTAACTTTCATCCTCTTGTAAAGTATCAGAAAGAAATTGAGAAGTTTCTAAAAGTGTCCAATTACTCAAAGCGATCTGATGAGCGTCTATAAATAAAGATGGCCGATTGACCAAATCGGAGAAAACTTTGTTGGAAAATATCGGCTGGGACTTATCAGATACTGTTGATACAACAAGGAGATTCTTAATTTCTCGATCAGACAATAGGTAGAGCAAAATATCGGATGATGAATCATCAATATATTGAATATCTTCGAGACACAGAACAAAGCTTCCAAAATGCTCAATAAAATATTGAATAAAAAGCTTGAACTGATATCTTAACTGATTGACCGCATCTTGACCTTCTACTACAATTTCAACATCAGGTATGTCGATAAGGCTTGATAAATTCGGTGCTATTGCTTCAAAGGTGACTGCACTGTTACCTAACAAGTTTTCAATTTGCATCTTGTGAAAATTAATTTCACTTTCAGTCAAATGAAGCAGCTGATCGATCAATTGATTACATGCTTTTTGAATACCATAAAATGGTTCTTGCACTTTTTCTTTTTCAAAACTTCCTGCGGCACAAGTGCGAGCATCCATTTTTAACATGTCTTGAAAATGAGCCATCAGATGTGATTTACCACTACCAGTAGGCCCTGATAGCTCACAATACTCCACCCCACCCTTTTCAACAGATCTTAAAGCACTTTGAAGATTTTTAACAACTTTTTCTCTACCATATAACTTTCCGCTAATTTGTAAAAAGCTAGAAGAGTCAAAGGAACCCAGTTGAAAACTTTCATCGAATTGATCTTTTTGGTGAAATTCTTTTATCGATAAAATATCAGCCCATAAGCCCGAAATAGACTGATACCTGTCTTCTGGGCGCTTTGCGATACACTTCATCACCAAATCATCCAAGACTTGAGGAATATTACTATTATAATAGCTTGGTGGATGAGGTATTTGAGTAAGATGTTTGTGAATAACCTCTAGTGTATCTTGACCTTGAAAAGGTACAGTACCCGTAAGAAACTCAAAAAAATTGATACCTAAGGAGTAAATATCTGATCGCTGATCAATACCTCGATTTATTCTTCCGCTTTGCTCAGGTGAAATATATTCTAAAGTACCTTCAAGGTTTCGATTGAGTTTTTTAGATATATGATCACTCAAACTAGAGATGCCAAAATCTATAATTTTAACTTTTCGTGTTTCTGAGTGGAAGATAATATTGTTCTTGTTGAGATCTTTGTGAATAACGCGCCCCTGATGGATATCAAATAGGTCAGCACAAATACGATCTGCAACATGAAAAAACAAGGATAAATCTTCTTTTAAAGCGTCGGCTTGTTTAGAAAGAGCATCTCCGTCGTAATAATTACGCACAAGAAATATCTCATTATCTATCTCTTCAAGTGCACATATAAGCTCGCCTCCCTTATTTAAGTTTTTTACAATTTCAAATTCTCTCTCAATAGATTTAAAGCCACTTTCTACAGCGCTATTTCGTTTTTTGAAGATGACTGGTAGTTTATCGGACCTCCTTTGCGCAAGATATACCTGAGAGTTAGGCCCTTCGTAGATTAGATTAAATATTTCGTATTCCTTATGTTTTAACATAGTAGATTGGGTGTGGTGCTATAATAAATAATCAGATATTTGGGTAGACGTACTGCTTCATGAATTTATTGATTCTGCGTTTTCTACTACCAATGATGATGCCATTCACTGCGTTTTCCAATTCTTTTTTTTGATCTATTAAATAGCCATAAGAATAATCAACAGCTTCATTGATCCAGGCAGAATGAACGGTGTTGCTAAAGACTAATCCCTCAGCTGATAGTTTGGTGATCGGACCAGATTTTAATTGGGATGCATCGAATATCCAACACTCATGCTCAAAAGAATCGTCCGCTTGCTTAAGAGCCATTAAAGTTACGATATATCCAGATAAATCTTCTTCATTGGTACTCCCTTTTTTAGGGCAAAATTGCAATGACCTCAAGTTCTCTCCCGCTTCAAAAAGATAGTAGTCCTCTATAGCTAAACTATCGGTATTGGTACGAAGCAAACAAAAAGGAACCCCATTTTGAGTGAAACGCATCATATCTTCTAATGAAATCAGTCTATTGGGATAGTCCTTGTACAAATCAAAGATAAATTGACTTAGAAGTCTTGAATCTAAACCGTATGATTGCCAGAAGATGTTCTTAATTTCAGACACATTTTTATGGGTATCATAAATCCCTCTATAGGTGTGAAAGTTCAAACCAAAGGTATGAGGCATCTTCTCGTCATATTGCTCAGAAGCTTTAGGCGAGATAATTTGATCTTTGCTGACAAAATCACCAGATGTGGCGTCGATCACATATTTTCCTATCCTACCCACATCCATATCTCCCAGCGCGAACATACTCACGATATCTTCACTCACAGCTTGATGACTAGGGAAAGCTGATTTATCATAAGGCCTTATCCATTCCGCTAAACAAGAAGCACTATTGTGCGCTACATGAAGAGTGATCTTTCCATCTGGATTATCATAATCCATCGAAAAATGAACCGCCTCTACCGGCAAGCCATCTTTCACCTTTATAGCCCTCACCGACTTCACTCCTTTTTGAAGATCTGCCCGCCTTACAATATAAGTTGGCACATATGAAAGCATCGGTCGAGAGAGTATGTCTCTTATTTTACGGTCTATCTCAAAATCACCTGGGAAGGGATTACTCACTAAAAGATCAAGTGAAAACTTGAATGATGCATCTATTAATACGATATAGTCTTTCGAAAAAGATATTTGATGCATGCACTGTATAATGCTAAGTGGCTTTCCATCTTCATCAAGTACCTCCCAACGATCAAGAGACGCTCCCCCATCCCACCGGAGTATTTCTACTCCATCTCGAGTTGAGGTATAGGATTTCAGCCACCGAGTTACAACATGCTTGAGCCAATTCCAAAACCTTGTTCTAAACCTTCCTGTCAGCTGTGGGTCAAAGCGCTCCGGCTCACTGAAGAACAATGATACTTTCCTGTTAAGAGAAAAATGATTGTCACCACTACGCTCATGATCGCGGATCAGCTGTATAAGTCGACTCTTAACGAGTTGTTCGTCTTCTAAGAGCATCTCAATCATATGAAATGACCCAAGCATGGTTTGAACGCTTTTAGTGAAATTGACCGTAAAGAGCTCTTCAGTTTCAGGATCGAAGGCAGGATGTGCAGTGCTCTGAATCAACTTGAATGGCATATTTAAGAATGCAGGGGTACCTGCTTTCCATTCATTGAGCTTACCTAAGGGGGATTTGATATTTAAACTTTTAGGCTGTACTAGATAAGGGCGACCAACATCGTAAGTTGCTAAAAGCTGAATGGGTTGATCTTTAAATCGAAAAGGAACTACTGCAGTATTACATGGGTTTCGTGCTCCCAGCATGAGCGACATTCTACTGATTCCAAAATTACGAAAAGCGAAGTTCTTAAAACTTCTGTTTTTTCTTGCTTCTGATCCCTCCTTGAGTGCCTCATCTGCAAAGTAGCATGGGGGCATCAGTAAGCTACTCTTCAGGTGAGCCTTGCCTTGATCGAAACTAAGCTTTATCAAATAGCCGTCACCATTCATGATTGGCGTACCATACTCTCGGTTAGGTTTTCCGTTAGCCTTTGTCTTAGGATAGGGCAATCCACCAGAATTGACACTTCCCACAGAAGAATTAAAATAGACACTTCCATACAAGTCTGTAGGGAGCTGACCTTCAATCACTTCTAAAGCGGTATCCAAAGATTCCCTAGAAGCCGAAAGCTCTTTTGCCGAATTGTTCATAAATTAAAAACTAAGCAAATAATTAAAGATAGGCCGAAGCCTTTAATGCAGAGAAATTACAATAACTGATTTTAAAATCTTGCTAATGCAATATCTTAAAATATTCAGCGAAAAAATAAATTATTTTAAAGAACTCAGCTTATCATATATCAAAAATGGTGTACTAAATTTAAAACAAGCTGATTTCAAGCAAAATACATCAACAAAAAAGCCTTTCTACTCGACAAAAAAATACTTTTCGCGAGCGAAAAGGCTTCTATATTTTCAATTTTCATTAAAGCAAGAGTGAAAATAATCTGTTTAAGAGCTATTCTTTAACCCAGACCACATGACCGTCTATCGATCGAGCCTTACCCTGTGGCCACTTACTCATTTTATTATGCGCTAGGTAGAAGAAGCCTAGTAACTTATCTTCAGGCTTAAGCTCAAAAAAGGGCTTCGCCTCTTCCATATAGGTAATACCACCTGAACCCCAATAGGCTGCCAAACGATAAGCTGAGGCTGTTAGATACATATTTTGAACGGCCATTGCTGTTGCAGAAACCTCTTCTATTTCTGGAACACTCAATTTAGGATCTCGTCTCATACCGATAGCAATGACATGACTGCACTCAAGCGGCCGTGACTTGAGAAGTTCGAATTTATCTTGAGAGAAATCCCCTCTTTCATCAGCCTTTTGCTTATACAAAGAAGACTGAAACTCCGCTAATCGATTTCTTCCTTCTCCACTGAATACTCTGAAATACCATGGAAAAGTTAATCGGTGCGATGGTGCGTAGGCTGCATTTTCTAGAATATTTTGTATGATCTCGTCATCAATGGTCTTTTCAGCATCGAATTGTGGAAAAAACAAAGATCTTCGACTTCTTATCAGTTCATTGACCTCTTCTATTTTGTTCATAGGGTAATTGGGTATTAAGTTAATTTTCTTTAAAGCAAGATGTAATCTATCTAAAATTAGCTCGGCAAATCAGCCATAATTAGCATTTAAGCATCACTAAGGCGAATTTCATGAGTTATATAATAACTGTCTACTAACATCATCCCACGCTAAAAAATTCGATCCAAAATGATAAAAATAACCAAATACAGGAAAGTTGATCCCTTAGAAAGCTTCCTTCACCCCAATATAAAATGCGGAATCTCCTCGACCAATTGCGTAGTCAATTCTCAGGTGTAAGCGTTCATTTTTATTGAGCATAAAGCGGAGACCCGAGCCGAGAGAATATTTTAAATTTCTCAAATCGATGGGTCGATCCTCGGAAAAAACATCTCCCATGCCCATATAAGTGACTGCACCCAACCTACCTATGAGGTGATAGCGATATTCGATTTGTGCTCCTACAAAGTGTTGATCTCTAAACCTGTTGTTGGCATAGCCTCTTAAAAGCATTTCGCTGCCTACTCGTGCCATATTAGTAAATGGCGTGTCACCAAAATTAAGATCTGCCATGAATTGAGCCGCAAATACATTTTCTTTGACTACCCGATGAAAAGTTCTCATATCCAACTTAAAGTTGGCATACTCAAAATCACTGCCCCACCTACGATCGAAAAAATAAGATGAAAACTCTATCAAGCCACCACTAAAGGTATTGACAATATTATCGCGGGAATCATTGAGCGCTACGAAGCCAAAGCCCAAATTATTACCTCCTTGATTGCCTGTAACATCATCGGTAAAAAGGCCTCCTTCGGGGTCAATATCTAAGTTAAAATATCGTGTAAACCGTACATCTCCCCCTATATAGGTATATCCCTTCACCTTTCGCAATACCATTTTGGTGACATCGATCAAGTCAAAACTATAGAATTCTTGATCTGCCTCAGTGGTATTATTTCCTATACCATAAAAACGATCGGGGAAGTTTCGGTACCGCAGTTCTCCTTTTAAGATGTATTTCTCTTCTTTAGTGAAAACATCCCAAGCACCCCAAAAATCAGCTTGATTGTTTTGAGTGTAATCAGCGAGAGCCTGCATAAAAGAAAGCCTCGTCGGCTCACCCTCATCATCATCTATTTTAAAGTAGTATACACCTACCACCCCAAAGCCCAAACGCGTATCGGGGGTATAGTAAATGACAGGCAGTGGCACAAATCCACTTGTTTTATTCTCATAAAAATCAAAGACCCTTTGAGCGGGATTGGATTTTTGACCGGCAGGGTCATTTATTTCTCCAACCTGCCGTACAGAATCAGCCTCTTCAGTTTGAGCCTTTAGATCAAAAGCCAATGAAAATATTAGGACGGAAAAAGCGAATAGTCCAAGAACACACGCCCTCTTCATTTTTCTCATAGTCCAAAATAAAGAAATATTTTGCTGTGAAAGTTTAAAGTGCTATTTTTTTTACTTGGGATGAGGATAAAAGTAGGCTTACTGAATGATAAAAACCATGCACAAGATGCAAGTATATGAAACAATACTTATCTAAATCTTGCTCTCTGCAATAGCTCGTCTAGACTTTGTTGCTGAGGCAAGTGTTCTTTTTTAAACCGCGGAAGGTGGTAGTTAATCTGTCGCGCCAATTGATAGTCACTCATCTCCTCAATCTGATAATAGGCCGGAATATGATTTGCCAAGAATAAATCTCTATGCTTTTCGTCCAGTCCTGTGATGTAATCCACTAAGTTTTTGTATCGATTGACAGCGGATTGCTTTCGGAAATTAAGCTCTTCCTCACGCCTTTCTTCCTCCAGTCGTTCTTGCAGCTTAGCGGTTGCTCTTGCTCTGCCAGATATAAGATCTGATAATGCCTCTAAGCCACCATACATGACAGCACCTGAAGGTGAAGGGCCCACTGGACCTGTAGCTCCACCAAATCCTATCTGAGGACCCGTTCGTTTCTCTAAAGGCTCTTTGAGTCGAATGGAAGTATCCTCAGGACGCATATCATCGGGATAGACACGCTCTTTTTCAAAAAACTTACTCCAATCTCGCTTACCCAATACGATTACTTCTCTTAATTGTACGGTTTTTGGCCTCAGCTTCAACTTGATATCACGAAGACCTTGCACAGTAGAGTCTTTTACCACCATTCTTAAGGTGTCGTATTCAACATGTGTAAAGATAAGTTCATCTGTCTGCTTGATGTAAAGTGAGAAAAACCCATCATTATCGGTGGCAGTGCCTTTGGGTGAGTTTTTGATCTGAATACTTACGCGAGGGATAGGCTCTGAGTCGTCTTCATTAAAAATTTGGCCCCGTATCTCACGGATCCATGAACTATTTTGAGCATGAGTCTCAAACCCTAATATTCCAATGAAGTAAATCAAAGAGATAACAAAAAGTAGACTTAATCTCATATTTTTCAATCACATGATTTGATTATAACTTTTTCACTCATATCTCCCCCCTCTCAATAGAGAGATGTCCAGAAGCTTGATAAAGCTTATTCAGTCAATGATAAACATTTCAAGAGCATTAACAGCAAATTTCTCCAAATGATACGAATTTTAACAGCAGAAAATTATAAATTTTTGAGATTTTTTAGAAAAGACTTTTCTTCAAAATGTATCATGCGATGAATGATGGCCGATTTAATCTTTCGCTAACTTCTCCAGCGTGACAATCAGCAGTATGCCTACCGCAAGGCATAATAGCGCTTGTAAAAGTAGCGGATCACCAACATACTCATGAGGCCAGACATTTTCTGGGATTCCCTCCCCATTTTCTTGCTTCCAAGGCCAAATTTTAGGAAGTGCACCGAGCATAATACCAGCAAGGATGCCAGTAGTGTTTTTAGGATGATGCTGAAAAAGCCATGATACCAAGCGAGCAAAACTGAGAAGACCAACAATGGCCCCAGCTGCAAAAGTGAAAATGACTGTAAAATCGAGCTCTTTGATAGAACCCACAACATATTCATACTTACCTAATAACAACAAGATAAAGCTTCCGCTTAATCCCGGAAGTATCATAGCGCATATGGCTATAGAACCACTTAAAAACACAAACCATAGTGCCTCGGTGGTCTCTGCGGGTGAAAATAAGGTAACTAAAAAACCCAGCAATCCTCCTATTAAGATGCTGATAAATGTTGGCCAGAAATCTCCATCTATCCTTCGGATGATACTTAATGCCGAAATGATAATTAGTCCAGTAAAAAAAGACATCACCAATATTTCGTAATTGGCTAGCAAATAAGTAATCAGAGAAGATAAAGCAATGATACTTGTGGCGATGCCCAAGACTAAAGGGATCAGAAAGGCCAAATCTAATGCGTAAGCAAATTTTTTAAAATCGCCTTTGAATAATAACTTGAAATTATCAGGCTTTACCGAGCGAATAGCCTTTATCAGTCGTGCATATATCCCGGTAATAAAAGCGATCGTGCCGCCTGATACGCCTGGAATAAGATCAGCAACTCCCATAGCAAGACCCTTGCTGAATAGTATTAAATATTGTCTCATGATATCTTTTAAAGTATGTAGGCCCTCATGCACTTTAAGTCTGGAAGTAAATATTATTGATCTAGCCTTATTATGATAATAATAATGAAATCACTGGAAGCATTTAATCAAATGGGACGGCATGGGGTAAGTATCAGATTTATGATTTATCGGCCTAAAATAGAAAAAAGGCGCAACAACTAAAGTCAAAAATACTGACCTGATTCATTTTTAATCAAATTGAATTCAAATTAATGAAATGAAATGCGATTCTCCAAACCTATGTTACAACTTCATTATATCGATCATACAAAGAAACGATATACTAATTAAAAAAATACACAAGACCCTAATAAAAACATCGTAACTTTATTTCTATAAAGTTTAGCCAAAAAAAAAACCGACTTTCAAAGTCGGTTTTGGATAAAGTTTAAGAAAAATTAGCTTTCTTTTTTAGGTAGAATGTTCGTCTTAATTCTTACTCTCTCGCGATTGTTGCTCGCATTAGAAACGATCGTCACCGTTTTGTTTTGAATACCAATTTTACCAGCTGAGTTAAAGTTTACCGTGATTTCACCTTCTTCACCTGGTGCTATAGGCTCATTTTTTTTGTATTTCGATGCAGTACAGCCACAAGTAGTCATTACATTGGTGATAATAAGAGGCTCTGTACCCTCATTTTTATACTTAAAAACATGACTTACTCGATCACCTTGGTAGATATCACCAAAATCATGCAGCTCTTCAGCAAATACAATTTTAGCACCGCTAGCTTCATCTTGAGCTTGTGCAAAACCAAACACAAAAATTGCGATAGCAAATAATAACAATCCTTTTTTCATGGTATTCTATGTTTTATTGACTTTTAATTAACTCAAATTTCAATCCAAAATTACGTTTTTTAGACAAAAAATATTCAAATTACTATCAAAAATTTATGTCCTCTTGATCATTAACAGCACTGAAAAAGCTTGATGAGACTTTATCGTTATCTTGGTCATCCGTTACCAACACATCAAATGTTAGCCATTCATGATCGTGCCTGTATACACAAAGCATATAATTCACATGGAATATTATTATTAAAAGACGAACAACGGCAAAATGGTTCAGCTTTTTTTAGTTAGCGAAGAACTTTTGATGAAAATTAAGCAAAAATAGCTCTTGCTTCGATCTAGTGATAGCGGTATACAACCACCTCATATATTCTAGGTTAAGTTGATCTTCCGTTAGGTAGCCTTGATCAACAAAGACGGCATCCCACTGCCCACCTTGCGACTTATGACAGGTCAATGCATAGGCAAACTTTATCTGTAAGGCATTGAGATATGGATCTTGCTTCATTTTTTGTCGGCGCTCCTTTTTATCTTCAATGTCCAAATAATCCTCTTCCACAGCTCGAAACAACGACTCATACTCTTCAGCACTCAATGCAGGGTGCTTACTATGTAGGGTATCTAAAATCACCTTGGCCTCAAACGCCTGCTCATCTGACCCGTCTGAAAAGGCTAATACTAAGTCGGCAAACCTAAAGCCGTACAGCTCTTGAAAAGATATGATTTTCCTCACCTCAAGAAAATCGCCATTGGCAATAAATCCTGCCGGTGCATCTTCAGGTAAAAAATGATAGTTATTTTTCACTACCATTAAGCGATCGCCACTTTCAATCTCTTCGGTTTTGTAAAAAAGTTCAAATCGAATCAAGCGATTATACTGCACCGCCGCAAAGTTTGAGCGAGTCACAATTACGGTTTCCTCTTCCCCGTATTTATCATACGCGTAGCGTAATCCATCGATAATCCGTTCACCAGTCATCTTAAACATATCTTTGAAGGCGGAGGTGCGCAACTGAATCAGCGGCTTATCTCCCCCCTTTGCAATTTCCTGCCTAAGGTGTGTGGCATTATACAAAATACCAGACGCGGCAGTCTGACGGACAACTTCCGTCATCTCAACCGCCTGTAGATCAAGGTCATATTCACTACTCACAAAGTCTATATCAAGTGCTTGGGATAGCTCCTCCCCTACAGGTGGCAATTGAGCCGTATCACCAATAATGATTAAGCGATTATTAGGCTGCATAAAAACAAATTTCACCAAATCATCGAGGATACTGGCTCCTCCCAATATACTTTGATTTTGTATCATTGATGCCTCATCTACGATAAATACCACACCATCAAAATTATTTTTCTGCAATCGAAAATACATTCTGTTAGATGTAGGCGATGACTCAAGTCTATAAATGCTTTTATGAATCGTCCTTGCACCCGTGCCCGCATGCTGGCTCATCACCTTGGCAGCTCGACCCGTTGGTGCCATGAGCATCCACCGCCAATTTAGTTGTGGCAACGCCTTCACAATTGCACCCAAGAGCGTTGTTTTACCCGTACCTGCATATCCTTTGATCATGAGCGCTTTCTTTCCCTTTTGCTTTCGATCTAAAAAATCATTAAGATAGCTCAACACCTGCTGTTGCGAAGCGGTAGGCTCAAAGGCAAGTAAAGATTTAATGTGAGTAGCTATGCGCACGAAAAAATAATTTTAATGGGGATGAAGTGCTAATTTACGAACATTTTTTTAGCCCTGCTTCATTTTTAGGGGATAGTGAATTGAAAACTGTTAATTGAAGACCAATATGTTTTCAATTCCTATATCATCTTCTCAAAGTTCTCACATCAAGATTTTCTGAGTCACCCGTAATCCTAATGGGTACTAAGGTACTACGTCGCCTATCGGCTGAACTCTGGATGGCTTTATCATCAGCATCTCTTGTTTCCCGATCACGGCGAAATCCACTCGTCAAGGCATTCCAAGAGGCTGATCGCACTAATCTCAAAGGTACCTCCACCGTATAGTCCATGCGGCTGTCGAGTGATTGCTGTCCCGCTATAAACATGAAGCCAATGGTAGAAGCAATTTCCATACGTGGAAATGATATCGTACTATTTTCTAGGGTAAATTCATTGTCAAGATTATCGAATCTAATATCATTAAGATTAGCATCACCAAAAAAGCGACCCATTGCAGCGAGCGGTGTAAAGTTAATCAAGCGACCTTCGCTCACTTTTGCGTTCACCCGAGCATTGGCTGTTTTTACAATTGGCGTTAAGTCAGGATGTAAATATACACGCAAGTCTATTTCGGCATCCATTATCCCACGAAAATTATCACTAAGCTGATAGTCTGACTCGCCATCATCCATCTTTAGCATTAGCTTTTCTATATCAATTTGCTTCAAACTCAGGCGACTTTCAAAATACAAACTGTCGGGATTGAGTCCGTTCAAGTAGCCTCTAATACTCACATCACCCGCAGGAATTCTAATGCTAAGAGGTTCTAAAAACAGCTTTTTATCTTCGGTAGTGCGTACTTTTCCATTAAGGTTGTAGTAGCTCACCCCACCATTAACCAACTCATTGACTGCCAAATCGAGCGTTAGATTTGGGAAATCCCATTCAAAAATATTGAGATCGGCCTCATGGTTTCTTTCTTCTTTATTTGCGGGGGATGAGGACGCAGTAGCCTTCTTTTTGATCAATTCGTCTACGTCCATTCTATTTGAGCGCAGGTTAAGGTACTTTCTATCGCCTCTCTGGTCGTCACCCTTAGCGAAAAATCCTGTAGCACTAAGATCAGACCTACCCACTTGCATTTCAAAACGGTTTACTCGGGTAGAGTCATTAAAGTGGGTTAGCTCCATCCTACCTCCGCGAATAGGAAGCTGATGAAAGGTAAAGAGCCCTTGTAGATTTCGGATAGACAAATTCAGACCCTCATTCCACGATAAAGATCTCCACTCCTCATTACTTGCACTTACTTTTGCATCGAGTTTAAAATTTTTAATCCACTCATCTTGGTACTCTTCAGGAAGCCGTAAGGTGTCGTCATAGGTGAAAAAGTCCTTGAGGCGAAACACGTCTGACTGCCACTGCACCTCTAGTGGTACCTCTTTTTTATTGGTAGAGTCAAAGAGGTACTTGAAGTTCTTGAGTTGTCCTGCCAACTTAAAACCACTATTATCGATTTCACCGCTAAACCTTTTTAGGCGAAGGTCATCTTCCTTACACACTAAGTGCACATCAAAATCGTGCAGTCGATGTGGAAACTTATCCATCGATGCCTCTAAGTGAGTGATCATCATATCGAAGTCGGGTAAAATATCAAACTCATAGATTTGCTTGATACTTGAGCTCACTTCAGCTTCAAAATGTAGATCGTAAATATTTTCTGTAGACTTTACCACATAGCTGGTATCAGGCTGATAAGCAAAAAGCTCAAGCTCAGCAAGATTCAATCGATCGGATTTGAGCTTCAGATCCATGTGGAAACTCGAGTCTATACGATGAATAAGCTCGGGAATATTTTTTAGACCACCAGAGAAGGAAACATTGGAAGTACCCACTCTCGCTCTTAGTGAGTCCACCCTCAAATCACCTCTCACTAGGCTCAGGTCACCATTAACCTGTTCTATTGGCAAGTCCTTGCCCGGTAGAATAAATGCCAAATCTCGGATGCTTAGCTGACTGGACTGGCTCTCTTTGATTCTCTTGAAGCTAGCCCCCTCATCTGATAAATCCACCAACTCATTATACTGTACATCTGCAATGATCCTACCATTGATCTGCTGCACATTACTCACTCCAAAAAACTCAAATAAAGAAGCTAAATCGACCGTGGCGCGAAAGTCTAGATTAATGTAAGGGTCTTCAAAGTTGACGATGTGAAAAGAACTACGGAAAACGCTTTGCTCAGGCTCTGCATTAAAATTTTGTATTCGAATTTCACTTGTGCGCAAATTTTGTTCACTCCCATTGGTAAAAAAACCTGTGAACTCCACATTATCCATCCTAGTATTGGTTGGCTGATTGATAAAGTATGCATTTTTACAGCCAAACTCTACGTTTATCTTCGGGGTCGAGCCTTTGCCTGCACTCCCTACTATTTTGCCATTTACGAAAATATCTCCACTATTGTAATAGCTTTTAAGATAACTGGATATGTTTTCTGGTGCAAATGATGCGAAAAGTCCAAAGTCAGATTTACGACCATCGAAAGTAAGATCCATATTAACCTCCTCGGTAAGATCTACGGATCCTTGCATGTCAAAAAAAGCTTCATTGAGCCCTACCCCACCCGACCGTATGGTAAGTAGTTTGCTATCTGTCACATAATCTAAATCCACATCTACAATGACCTTTTTATCCCATAACAAGCGATCTCCATTGATAGACAACTCATGCAAAAATCCGTCAACATCCCAATCTAAAGCAATTTTTTCAGCCGAATATTTTAATTTACCTTTTGCCTTTTCAAAATAAAAATCATATACTTGATGTGAATACAGATCATTCATGCTGACACTCGTTTCTTTAATTTTGAGCTCAGACAAATTAAAGCTGATGGGTGCATTTTCTTTGTCAGCTTGCGCCTCTTCAGGCGGACTGGTGTCGAAAGTTCCAAGAATATTCAATAAGCCTTTTTCATCTTTGATTAGATTAATATTGCCACCTTTTATGAGGATAGATTTAATTTCAAACTTCCCTTGAATGAGTTTTCTCACATTGAAGCCAACGAAAAAATCCTCTATAAATACGACAGGATTTTCCTTGTCCTCAGCTGAGTAGATTGAAGTGTTTTTTAGGTCAATGGATATGTAAGGGAAGTTGTTAAAAAAGTCAGGAAGGATAGAATCGATCTTTAAGGTGCCTGGCTGGGTACGATTAAACTCGGAAACCGCCATTTGGTAAATCTGGTCTCGCTTGATGTAAATCACGGTGGCAACTCCCACAGCAAAGAGAACTAAAACTAGTAAGAGTACCCCCAAACCTTTGAGGATTCTCTTAAACCACAATCCAAAGGTAGATTTTGCAGCTGTTGTCATGACTTATTTAAAATGAGAAATATGAATTCAATCTACGTGAACCAAATAATGTCTATTATCAATAAACCAAAACTTTAAAGGAACCAAAATTGGTTAATTTGAAATATTGAGAGGCTAAACGCAAATTTTTAATAGACAAGCATTTAGCACTCTTTCAATCTCTTGTTCTTACATTTGTGAAAATCCTCAAAATCCCACAATTGGCATTTCTTCCGTTATTATTGATATTGATTTGATAGCTCATCGTATTTTCAGGGGTAAATGTTGCAGCACTACCAGAATTTAAACGAAGTAAAACAGTACCTTCTTTTGAAGTAAGCTCCATCGATAGATTGGCATTCCCATCTAAGGCAAGCTGGTACTCTTTGCCCTGCGTAAGCACATAATTCGTGGAAAAACGGTGCTGTTGCTCATCCTTGAGAGGAAATTCTAATGAAAAATCAGCCAATAAACGTATACTTTTACTTTGAGGACGGTAAGATGAGGATATTTTTCTGGCATCACAGTCATTGGATTGAGCCGTAGCTGAGATTGGATCTACAAAAAACAACACCAATGTAAAAGCAAAAGAATAGTAAAATACACGCATAAGGATAATTTTTAAAAGATAAAACAGATGATTGATCATCATGCGAATAAAACGCAAAACTCAGGAACTAAGGTATATTTACACTCATAATTTTGAAACACTATTAATTTGTTAGTGTCTTTAGCAAAGTTATGAATGAAAGTCTACCATCCTCTGATCATAGAGCAAAGCTTCAAAATTCACTTAAAATCAGGCTTTTCTGGGGGAACCATGATCGTATGTTCTTTTTCGAAATTGACAGCACCAGCTTTTGCGCCTTTGATCTTTCTTACATACTTTTTCAAGGTATAGTCTACCGGACAGAGAGCATCCGTCTTTCTTTTTGAATACCAAGCCGCAATAGATGCCGCCTTTTCAAGAATATTCTTTCCAAAATTCGAGCCAGGCTTTTGTTTAATGATCACGTGCGAACCCGGAACATCACGCGCATGCAGCCACATATCATTTTTATTGGCATAGCGGAAAGTTAATTCGTCATTGTGCGCGGCTCCTTTACCAATTCTGATTTCATAGCCTTCATACTGTAAAACATTATAAGGTAAATTTTCAGTATTTTTTGCTACACTCGTACCCGTAAACTCTTTTTTGAGTTTCTTGAAGGCTTTAAAGTCTTCTGCAGTATTAAATTGCTCAATCCAGCTTTGAAGTTGTAACCATTCTTGCTCTTTGTGGTCTAAGTTCATTTGAAGATTCTCTTCCTCCAAGCGCTGATTTTTTGCCTTGCGGTAGTATTGCTCTGCTAACTTTTGTGGACTTAAAGTAGGCTTCAATTCAAATTTTTCTTCTTTATTTGAGTAGAAATTAAAAAGTAGAGCACTCTTAGCCCCTTTGGGTATCTGATGCATATTGGCCATGATCACATCCGCCTTTTCCTTATGTCCTAAGCCCTCCTGCAGTTGCTTCAGTTTCGATTTACTTTTTTCAATGTAGTTGAATGCCTGCTTAGAGCGCTTCTCCAGCTGCTTGATAAGCTGCTGCTTCTGATTGTCTAAATGATAGGATGAAATGAAGCCATAGAAAAACTCATTGCTCGCTGCAATAGGGTCATCGAAAGAAGCCAATACCTCACCTACTGGTAAGCAACTCAAAAAAGGCTGCTCTCCACTTGAGCATATAAACAATTTCCCTTCGTCCATGCGATCAATACTCGCTTGAATCATGGCAAAACGAGCCTCCGCACCCTCACATTGATTGTAGCCTTTCTCAATCAAATAATCCATGACCCGCGGACCAAAAGTAGGGAATATCCGCTTTACATTCTCTTCCAGCTCGAGGTAGCGTGCAAAACTTTGATCTACTTCTCGATCCATTTCTCGAGGGTTCAGCTCATGATCCTTGGCTAGCTTTTTCTTGAACAGCTCTAATAATTCCTCATCCCTAAACAAGAGAATATTACTTCTATTACCATGCATTTTAAACAGCCATTGAAGCCCATCTTCAAAAAATACTCCAAAAGCTCTTTCATTTTTGTAGAGATACAATCGCTCTACGCGCTTTTGCAGTACATCTTCGAAAAGATCCATGCTATTTCTGCCCGCGCGTGCAAACTGATTGGGAAAACTCAAACAACTAAACTCAGGACTGAGCGCCGCCTTGATATAAAAATCCTCACTATTCTTGGTGCTAAAGCCTAAAATAAGCTCATTCTTGTTTTGAGTGAAGCACTCAATGAGCCGTCCACCTGTAATTCGCTCAGCAATTGCAGGGACTAAATGTTTGAAAAAATGATAATTATTGTGCACTTAAATTTTTATTTTTAGTCCGTCATAAGCAAGAAATACGTTTTCAGGCAGCAATTTTTGGATATCGTGATGCATGCCCAATCGATGACTGATATGAGTAAAATAAGCTCTTTCAGGCTGAATGCGCTCTACCCATGCCAAAGCTTCTTGCAGCGTGAGGTGTGAAAGGTGCTCATGCTGCTGTAATGCATTTAATACTAAAACCTTCGTTCCTTTAATTTTCTCGAATTCCTCATCCGTGATGGTCTTGGCATCGGTAATGTAGGTGAAATCATCAATACGAAATCCCAATACAGGAAGTTTGTGATGAGCAACCTCGATGGGTTGAACACGCACATTTGGAAAAGGATAAAACACTGACTTGTCGATAGCGTGAGTGATCACTCTAGGAATACCTGGATATTTATGATCTGCAAAAATGTAGGCATATTCGCGTTTGAGCTGATCTATTACACGATCTACCGCAAATACAGGCATATCACTGTGGGTCATGAAATTGAATGGACGAATATCATCTAAGCCAGCAGTATGATCTTTGTGCTCGTGGGTAAACAATACTGCATCTACCTTTTTTGTCTTTTCACGCAACATCTGCTGCCTAAAATCCGGACCCGTATCAACAACGAGATGTTTATCATCCACCTCGATTAGGATAGATGTTCTAAGCCTTTCGTCTCTATGATCATATGATTGGCATACTTCACATTCGCAACCAATCACCGGAATACCCTGTGAAGTACCTGTACCTAAAAATGTTACTTTCAAAATTCTAATTCTGTTTGCTTGAGTTCTGCGTAAAATTTTTTGTTCTTCTCACTGAAGCCTTCCTCTGAGGGTTCGATCTGCTTTAAAATATCAATAAGGCAGTTAATTCTTCCCTCTGTATCAAAAAATTTATTCACAACCACCACTTTACTATCCCTGATTACACAGTAGCCTGATTTAAAAGACCCTCGTTCATAACGCAAAATGTAATCAGATTCTGCAAATAAATCTTCCAACTTGTTCAGATAATGTTTGGTATGTTTAACAGGCATATATCGTCCTATATTTTTAAAGCTTTAATAACAAATATACAAAAAATAAAAGCTTTAGTTGGGATGAGGACACATAAAAGGCCGAGCTTAATTAAGATCTACAAGTTAATACTAATTACTGAAGACTCTTTAAGATACTATTTACTCATCCAATAATTCCATACATTTGCGCTCAACAACACAAACAATCACAATCAACATGAAAAACAGACTAGAATGGTGGCCTCAGTGGTTCGAAAAAAAACAGAAATACGCCCGGACCACAGAAAAGCAAATGGACCAAGATCGATTCAACGCTATCTGCGCAGGAACTGGTCTTCCTGCCATCCACCAAAAATCGACTTTCAAATTTGAAAATGTCGCTGATGGAGCCAACCGATTTTTAGGCAACTCACCTAGTGGAGAGAAACCCTTTGCACGCATCTACACCCGACTCGGGAACCCGAATACGGAATACCTAGAAAAAGTGCTCTTCCAGTTGGATTGTCAGCACATCATCGATGAAGCACTGGCAGCTGATGAGCGCGAACCCACTATTGGAAGCCTTGTGTTTGCATCCGGTATGGCAGCCATCTCCTCCACCATCATGGGATTTATCCGTCCCGGTGATGCCCTCGTGGTAGGTAATGTTTATGGATGTACCGACTCCTTCATGCGCTATCTCCAAAATCGATTCGGCATTGAAATCCACTTTACCGATGCCACCAATACCGAAAATATCCAACAACTTTTTGCCCAGCATGACAATATAGTGGCCGTGCTACTTGAAAGCCCCGACAACCCTACCCTACGCTTAGCGGACATTGAGGCCATATCCAAAATCACCGAAGCAAACGAAGCGCTTTTAATAGTAGACAATACTTTCTGTTCGCCTTATCTGCAGCAACCTTTCCGACTGGGTACTGATATAGTCATTCAATCGCTGACCAAGTACGTCAATGGTCACTCTGCATCCATCGCAGGGGTAGCTATCGGACCGTTTGAATTTTTCAACCACGACCTTTTCTTGGTTTATAAAGATTTTGGAGCCACCCCTTCTCCTTTCGACAGTTGGCTCAACAGCCTTTGCCTTCAAGACCTAGGGATCCGCATGGAAGCACAAACAAAAAATGCAATCCACCTTGCCCAATTCTTAGAGGCTCATCCCAAAGTAAAAAGAGTATGGTATCCATTTCTAGAGAGTCACCCTGACTATGAAGTCGCTCGAAAGCAGATGCGCAACGGCGGCGGAATGATCAGCTTTGAGCTCAAAGGTGGTTACGACGCAGGTGTTGCACTAATGAACTATTTTGCACGACCCGACACCCCTATGGAACTAGCCGTCAGCTTAGGATCACTGATTTCTTATATCGAGCACCCTGCGAGCATGACCCATTCTGTAGTACCTGAAGCAGATCGCTGCGAGAGAGGCATTACAGATAGCCTTGTGCGCTTATCGGTAGGTACAGAGGGTGTAAGCATTCTCCAAAAAGCATTGGACGAGGGTCTAAACTTAGGGTAAGTCTTTTTATTGTGGAATGAGGGGGTGAGTGAGGTTCACTGCTTACCCCCACATTCTTTCTTGTAGCAATCATTTTCCGAAAGTTAGGGATAGACTGATTCTGAAAAAGTGATAGCTTTTGATCAGTTAAGGTATGAGATTTATAATTTCATCTTTTAGTTTGGGAAGTTCTATGACAACTATAGTCCAAATAACCTCGTCTGAAATATTGTCGTATTCGTGAGCTATTCTATTCCTTGTTCCTACAATTTTTCGAGCATTATGTATTTCTATTGCAGCATTCTTTTCGTTGCTTATCCTATTTACAGCTTCACCGATGATCATAATATTTCGCTCGATTGCTTTTTTTGTTTTAAGGTCTTTTTGAAATTCTATAAAATTCCTCTCTTCGGGTAAAAATTCAAAGATCTCATCAATTGACCTAATAATATCTTCAAGCCAAGAATTTATTTTGTTATCCATAAATCATGACTTTGGAGTCGTCAATTTCTTTTCTGAAAAATGAATTTTTTATACCACGCTCCTCTATTAAATCAATTTTCCGCATTAAAACTTGTTCTAATTCTTCTTTAAGTTGGAAATACAAATCAGTGTACTTTATTGGGTCATTTTCATCAAAATCAACCACAAAATCAATGTCAGAACTTGAAGAAAATTCATCAGTCAAGACAGAGCCAAAGACATAGATATTCTTAACCCTATATTTCTTACAGAGCTGCTTAATTTTCGACATCTCTTTATCTGAAATTTTCATCACTTATTTAGTTAAATTAAGATTATGCATATCCGCTTGTTTGCATATTAAATTTCAAAGGAAGTACTAAGTTTTA
>JAFIEW010000031.1 GCA_020832375.1 Cyclobacteriaceae bacterium | reverse complement strand
CAATTAATTTAGGCGCTTTTTCGGCTTTTTTTACTTTATACTTGCGGATTTAAGGGAAGTACTTTTGTCTTCAGAGGACCAAAGCGCAGAAATCACATTGGGCGTACCGTTTTTCAGAAATGCGCTCGTAAGACTAGTAATGCCATAAGTTTCGTCTAAATGACCTAAGCCGGTATTGCAAGCGCTTAGATTAACCATGGCTGGATTTATTCTGCTTTCTTCAAGCTCTGTAAAATTGAAAAAAGATTCAGCATTATTCTCACCATGAAGGTAGATACCTGTTTGTTGAACATCTTGCGCATCAACCCTTGCATGGGTAGCTAAATGAAGGATGATTCCGTCCTCGAAGTTTAATGAAAGCAAATTGCTCTTTGTAGCTTGAGAGTCTAAATAAACTTCATGATGACCCCATTCTTCAGATATAGTAATAACTTCCTCTCTAGCATATTGTAAATTTCCCAAGAACACAGGACTATTATCTTGAGAATGTTTGAAACTTGGATTAAAACCAATGAGTTTTGCCTGGCTAAGAGCATCAACCTCGGATGGCTTGACAAAGAGTAGCTCATAAGAATGATGATAGCTAACAGCGGTATGATAAACAAGGTACTTGTGAGGGCCTATTTTATTTTGTTGGTCTGTGATTAATAGATCAAAGGGCAAATAATTAAGCACACCATCTGTTAATATTAATAATTCCTTTCTAATTGCTTGTTGTTCAAATACCTCACCTAATAGCAATTGATAAAGTCTGCTAGAATGTGATGCGATGAGGGAATCATCCTTGTCATACATACTTTGATAAAGTGTTTTAATGGTATCCCGAATGGATAATACTGACCCTAAATCATGAGCGCTCAAATGATTTGTGGAAACAGCAAAGGCATATAGATTCCCACTACTATCAATAAAGAAACGCACAGCAAGCTGATCTAAATTTAGCTTCGATTGATGTTTTGCTTTTAGGTGCTGAATATATTCAAAAGGATCTTGTTGATGGTTAGAAGTGCTTTCAAATAAAACTTTTAGAATGGATTTGGTATGCTTATTTTTTTCTTGATTCTTATAAGCGATCAAGTAGTTTCGAAGTCTACTATTTTCGTTATTGTTATGAATACTACCATTCACCGTCGAACCCTTTAAAAAACGAACAGTTTTAACTTTATCAGCAATCAAGAAAGCTGCAGTAGCAAGTTTTTCATCAATCTTATACTGATGGGTATTGATAATCCTATCAAAAACCAACTCAGAAATTTCTATGTAGAGATCTGCATAAGCATCAAAAATCAATCGATCACTAAGAAAAAGATGATGAGCTGCTTGAAGTAAATCTGCTGAAAGTCGAATGAGAATATCCTTTTGAATGATTGAATCTTGATCACATGGATATAAATGAAGGGCAACCGAAAAAAATTCATAGGACAAAGAGGCTTGAAATTGAGCCGAAAGCAAATTTTTTAACTCACAACGGTTAGCATCGATGACACACAAGGCCAAAAAGCTATCCGTTTTGGCTGTGAAACTACGAAAATCTTGAGTACTATTAAGTAAAGAGTCATGTAGATGAGCTTCCAGATGGTGTAATCGATCATATATTCTTATGATTAAATCATCATCATTTACTGATAACGCTTTAATAGATTGAATATCCCAAGCGGTAAGTAGGCAAGAAAGAAATAAAAAGAGTATGGTTTTTTTAATTGCTGGACCTTTATGATAAAGGCTATCCTTTGATAGTATAGTGGAAATATATGCTACAGTCTTTATCATACACTTTTACTTCTATCACAAACAAAATCTTCAAAAGAAATTTCTTTTTAATTATCTACAGATAAAAAAATTAGACTCGGAAAAACCTAAAATACTGATCTAAAGATATGAAAAATAATCTGTTGCAAATTTTAAACCAAAATATTAAGTCTCATCCATAAAAATTCAACAATACTCAATCAGGATATAGTCAATACTTAACACATGAAATTCCATAAAAAACTAACTAACATCAACAGATGGTTAGGTTCACTTTTTTATATTTCTCATAGTTAAAAAAATCTCTACACAAAAACCCTATCCGAAAAGTGATTATGCTTTGAAATAGATCACACGCTAAAATATACTAATTGGTAAGATCACCGCTATCTTAACTATTCAGCTACTCCATTTAATCATAAGAACTACACTCCATAGTTGTAGAAATATATTTTCTCCTAGAGATCATAAATCATACAATAAATTCTCAATCAATAAAACATTTTGGCAGGATTTATGTATTCAATTTAATACAAACAAACGATTTAAATACGCTAAAATGAACCTATTAAAAAACTTAGTGAGGGCTTTAAGGTCTAAAAGTGAGGAGGCCACACAAAAAGCAGAATTAAAAGCACAGAAAATTAAAAATCTTGGAGAGGATTTATTTTCTTTCGCAGAAATGCCAGCGGGACTAGCTGGAAGATTGAAGACTAAAAAATAACTAGCTATTTAGCTAATTTTAAGCTGAAGAGGTCTAATTGTTTCTTAATTCTAACAATATAATCGGTGAAAGTCAAGGAAGTATTGATTTTGTAAGCCAGCTTTAAATAAGGTTGGCTTTTTTATTTTTTACTGTGTCAATCCTCGATAAAATTTGAATCATCAAGTTATGTTAATAAGGTTCTATTTTCTCAGAAACCTCCAAAAAAGCATAATTGCCTAACATTATCATATAGAATCGAATGCAGGCTGATGCTGTCTTAAAGATGTTTAATAATATTGAGAAGAAAAAAGTGCAATAGATTGCTTTTTGGGAAACTAATATTAATTTTGCGTCGTTTAGATTTAATCTAAATAAAAATTTTAATTTTATGAGTAGTACAAGCTGTATAAAAAGAAGCGAAGATGCTAAACTGGACTTTCTTTTAAACAGAAAGAAAAGTAAAGGTGCAGTTTCTAAAAAAAGTAGTTGCTGTGAAAAGTATTTAAAAAAGGGTAAATCATGTAAAAGATGCCCTAACTTTTAACTCATTAGCCCTCTGCTAAGATAGAGCCCTTATTTTGTCATCAATATTATTTAAAGAAGAATCCAATTAAGACTACGCAAATGAACCATAAGGATACCAAAGAAGTTTTCATGACCCAAAATGCAGGTTTAAATCTTTGTGAAAAAAGAGAGCAGTTTATTCTTAATTTTCAAAACACGTCTTTAGAGTTAAAAATATGCGAATTAATTAAGCTAAGGAATA
This sequence comes from Cyclobacteriaceae bacterium, assembly GCA_020832375.1. Lineage (GTDB taxonomy): Bacteria > Bacteroidota > Bacteroidia > Cytophagales > Cyclobacteriaceae > JAFIEW01. Next base: position 32,307 of record JAFIEW010000031.1, on the reverse strand, counting down.
AAATAAATGAAGTAGATATTATTCATATGCTATCAGTAGATACTCCTGATATTGAAGTTTTTTATCTGCCTATGAGCCAACGATTTTTAATTTTAAACCTTAGGGAAATATTAGAATTGAAAGAACTTTTATCTGGAAGCTTTGTAATGCTTGACCTTAATACCACCATTCAAAAAATCACATCAAGACAGCTGTGAAACTAAATAATGAAGGTGTTGAATCTCTAAAACATCATTTTAGGTTGATGTTTTTCTTTTGTGCTTTCCACACTTTTAATATTATGCATATCCGCATGTTTACACCTTAAGTTTCAAAGGAACTGTTATTTTTTAAAAGCGCTGAAGGCGCAATATAGCATAGCACAGGATGCAGCCCTGTGAAAAATATAAAGCACGCTCTCAGCCCTGAAAGAGTGTCACATCCTAAGCATTTGTGTCTTTTCAAAGCGTATATTTATATAATTATGCGGATAAGCATAATTAATATTGTCTGAATTGAAAATTTACTTTTAATTTGAACAAATCGAGTTAACTATAAATAAAAGATAATCACTTAGCTTCTAATTTTTCAACCATACTGAACCCGTAGTCTTTTTCAAGAGAGTCAATATTATTTTACAACCAGTGAATTTGCTAAATCCTTGTAAATTATCATAAATGAGGTATTTATCGGCAGATGAACATTTTATCATCTATCACATTACACCCCCTCTAAAACCTTCATTAAAATACGCTTTTCATTTCTTTTAAAATAGCTTAAGATTAATTCCAAATTAGCAATAAAACGGCTTATTATCAACTTAAATGGTCAAATACATAAACTATTTAATTAGATTAGCTGTTTGAATACCTATAAATTAGAAATATAAAACACGCAATACTATGAAAGATTTATTGAGAAGACACGCCATTTTAAAAGATGAAGTCGTAAGTGCTCTAAATAAACAAGTGAAAATTGAAGCTCAGTCTTCTAATCATTATTTAGCATTAGCTGCCTGGTGCCATGTAAGAGGCTATGATAACTCATCTGAGTTTTTTTATAAGCAATCAAAAGAAGAAAGAAAGCATCAATTGAAGATTTTCAAATATCTTAATGATATGGAATCAGAGGCAAAAACACCTGGTGTTGATGAGTCTGAATTTGAATTTTCAACCTTAAGAGAGGTTTTTGAAAAAGCCTTAGACATGGAAGTATCTGTGACAGAATCTATTCACGATCTAGTTAGAGTATGTAGAAAAGCGGATGACATCCAGACCGAAGAATTCTTACGCTGGTTTGTGAAAGAGCAAATAGAAGAAGAGTATGTGGCACGACAAGCCCTGGAGTTATTTGAAATTCTAGGTGAAGACAAACTTGCTTTAGCTATGTTCGAAGAAAGAATTCTTGAAATAGAATATGATGGTTAAAACCACATGCTATTCTCGCAATAAAAATAGGGGCTTGAGCCCCTATTTTTATTAACTCTAGCCTTTGTTAATATCAGAACAAAGAGATTATAAAAGAATAAGTTTTCATCTTTAAGGGAAGAAAGACCCTTCTCAGAAGCAATAACTCCTGAATACTATTTTCTGAAATAAATGTGAGAAAGATCTAGGCTAGGAAAGAGGCAGATAAGGATACGCTACTTCTAGCTATTATTTTAATCAATTAAAACTATTCCGTTACCTTTTCTCATTTCACAAACGGTTGCGTGATTTTATTGTACTTTACACAAAATTATTCATTGATGCAAATTAAAAAGTGCTACATTTGCACACTTATGAAAAAAGCCAGCCCAATCATAAGTCTTACTCCACCCTGATTGCATCGACAAAAGTCTAATTTATTGATATAATCTCATCCTATATCTAATTGATAGGATACATACCTATATTTCTCTTTTCATTTACACGATTTTCTTTTAATTTCTATGACAAACTACATTTATAAGTTGGTACACCCCAATGGTGGCACCATCAAAGATGATGTCCTATCTGGACTTACAGTTTCATTAGCATTGGTACCAGAAGCTGTCGCCTTTAGCATCATTGCCAAGGTGAACCCACTTATTGGACTATATACCGCTTTTATCATAGGGCTTATTACAGCTGTCTTAGGTGGTCGTCCTGGTCAAATATCAGGAGCTACGGGAGCCATAGCGGTCGTTGTTGTCAACTTAGTGATCAAGCACGGAGTAGAGTATCTATTTGCGGCAGTTGTTTTAATGGGCCTAATCCAAATATTAGCTGGTATTTTGCGAATGGGTAAATTGATAAGGCTTGTCCCCCACCCTGTTATGTTTGGCTTTGTCAATGGACTTGCTATCATCATTTTTACCGCACAATTCAGCCAATTTAAAACAAGCCTAGCACCAGATGCAGATTGGATGAGTGGCTCTCCTTTATATGTCATGCTTGCACTTGTTGTGGTAACAATGATTATAATAAAATTTTTACCGAAGTTAACAAAAGCTATTCCATCTTCGCTAGCGGCGATATTACTCATTTCAGCGGTTGTAATTATTGGTGGAATCAATACAAAAACAGTTGGAGATATAGCATCTATATCAGGTGGGCTACCCAGTTTCCACATTCCTCAATTACCTTATACTTGGCAAACTTTTATGATCATACTTCCCTACTCGGGCATCATGGCAGCGGTAGGACTTATAGAGAGTCTATTAGGCCTAACCCTTTTAGATGAAATAACTGAAACTAAAGGAAATACTAATCGGGAGTGCATTGGCCAAGGAGTAGCTAATTTAACAACGGGCTTTTTTGGTGGCATGGGAGGATGTGCAATGATTGGTCAATCACTCATCAACGTCAACTCGGGCGGTAGAAATCGACTTTCTGGTATTGTGGCTGCAGTAGCCCTTCTTCTTTTCATACTATTTTTCTCAACCTATATTGAGATGATACCAATGGCTGCCTTGGTTGGTCTAATGTTTATGGTTGCAATTGGTACATTTGAGTGGGCAAGCTTAAAAACGTTTAATAAAGTACCAAAATCAGATGTGATCACCATGATAGGCGTAACTGCAATTACCGTAATTTTCCATAATTTAGCCGTCGCTGTACTTGTAGGCGTTTTATTTGCAGCAATTATCTTCGCATGGGAAAATGCAAAGAGAATTCGTGCAAGGAAGCATGTAGATGAATATGGTGTAAAACACTACCAAGTATACGGCCCACTATTCTTTGCGTCAGTTACCACCTTTATGGAAAAATTTGAACCTGCTAATGATCCAGAAGTCGTAGTAATTGATTTTAAAGAATCTCGGGTAATAGATCATTCGGCCTTAGATGCTCTTGATCGCCTTACAAAACGTCATAAAAAGTACAATAAAACCATTCACTTATCTAAGTAATGACTCCATTAGACTGCTTCAAAATGCGTCAAAATTATTAGAAGTCAACTACTGGGACGCTATGGAAGATAAAAATAAGCAACACGCCTAGTCTTTTCTTTCCTTCATAACATTACTTTTTGTGTAACGCTATTTTAGGACGGGACATGATGAAAAATAAAAAAGACCCTAACATTTATAAGTTGGGGTCTTTTTATTGGTTGAAATCAAAAGATGCTTTATAAAAAAGTTTGAATTTATGCCTTTATTATAATGGAGGCTACTAATAGAACAAATCGTAAAAATTGGACTCCTACTGCATATTAGTTAAACAAAAAAACTATATAGGACATGCTTAAAACAGCTAAATTGTTGACAAATAAATCGTAAAGTCTGTACTTTACCGTTTTGAGTGCACGGGTTTTTAATCAAAAAAGTAAAAATGCTTGCACGAAAATGTCTGAGGCAGATATTTTATAGCTTAGCCCCAAGCATTATCGTAATTTGTGATTCGTAAATCGTAAGTGGTATTTATTTGAGAAAAGATTAAAAGCTTAAAATAAGCTTCTTGAAATATATCATTTTTCCCATCAAAATAAAACAAGCGAAGCTTATGCCGTCTACACTCTGACATACTTTGTACTTTTTAGTCATTCCCCATATAGAAACAAAATCTATTGAAAAAACCAGCAGCACTGGTTTACACATTTCTATAAGATTGTAAAAAAAAGACTGTTTGATCAATTAGACCCTATCCCAATTAAAGGGTTTTTAAGCATCAGTTTTTTATCAATAGCACTGATTGAATTAAATTTAGTGCAATCTTTAAGTTTTGACAATAAATAAGTAGGCAATAAAAGCCAAGACATCAAAAAAGCTAGATCAAATTCATGAACTAGCTTTTGTAAAAGGATCAAAATTTGAAAAATTACCGGACTGTAAAGACTCCCTTACCCATCAGATAGTCCTCTGTATATACTTCAACAGTATGATCTCCTGATTCGTAGTCATCACCCTTTTCATAATCAAAAGAAATTTTTTGACCAGAATTATCAAAAAGGATTTCTTTTTTGAGCGTATAAAACCTTTCTTTGCCTTCAACCGTGAAAGACCCTGAACCTTTAGAAACATCAAAAATAACCTCACCACCAGGCTCAATCACACGCAAAAAGAGATCTTTGCCTTCTATCGGGGCTACGGGATTATCCATAATACTAAAGCCAATTCTAAGCTTGTCAATATGACGGTTTCTGTATTCGCCCCCGTCCCTCTCTCTTCCTCTACTATTGATTGCTATAATTTCAAAATTAGTAGCTTTTAACCTTGAAGCGATGCTTACCTTGTCTTCAAGATTTCTTTTAGTCGACCTTACTTCTCTTAAAGAATCCGTTAACTGATTTTTTACACCTCGTAGATCGGTATTTTCGTCAGCTAGCTTTTTATTTAACTCTTCTAGCTTTGCTATATCTCGATCTTTTTTCTTAAGTAGTTCTTCATACCCTTCCACTTTGTCTTTGATCTCATCATATCGATTCTGAGCTAGGCTAGCACTCCTTCTAAGCTGGCTTTTTTCTTTTTCAAGCTGATCTTTAGCCTGCAATAGCTCTTCAACATCTCCTCCTAACTTACGAATTTCTTCAATTTTAAGCTCTAATTCATCACCTACTCGCTCCAATTTCAAATAGGTATCTTCAAGCTCATCTTCAGTAGCCGATAATTTTGATTGAACCTGAGTTTTATCTTGCCATTGCTGATATAGAAAAAAACCAACCACAGCTAGTAAAACTAATATTACACCAATAAGAATATTTTTACCTGATCCTCCCGAATTAGGGCTTGCTAATGGTTGTGCTTTGTCACTTGTGCTCATAAAACTTAATTTGATTTTAAAAATTTACTATTTATTGTGATCAATCTACTTTGTAATTGACAGGAATATTGATTTGGTGGATATCCCATTTTAAGCTTAAAAATAATTCATCAGATTCCTCCTCAAATTCAATGGTAAACGCCTCATACGTTTTTTTAGTACTTTTACGAGGAATGTTAATCCTAAAAACGTCTTCGCTTTCCTGATATTTATATACCCCCCATAGCCCTACTTCTCGGTTTACTATAATAGTCCATTCTTCTTTATTAGGAATACTAAAGATACTGTAAGTGCCAGGGGCTAATTCATTTTCTGCTAATTTAATGGTAGTAGCAGTTGTTAATTCAGTTGCCTCGTTAGCTCCAGTTCTCCATACGCTCCCATATTCAATAATATCTCCAAAAAGTGATCTCCCCCTTAAGTGTGGTCTTGAATAGGTGACTTTAATGTAAACATCATCATTTTTGAATGCTGAAATTGCTAGTGGGCTCTCGCTAGGCCTTACAGCCGATTGAGCAAAAGCTTCGGTGATTATCGTGAGCATCATAAAAAGTAAAAAACCTACTTTAGCGAAAGAATTAGCGGATTTCATAAATAGTCTGTTAAATTTGAATGTAAATATAGATTAAAATTGAAAATATACAGAATGGAAAGGCCAGACTTCGATGACATTTTTATGGAGCTAGCAGTGAATATAGCAAAAAGGTCACACTGCATTAAAAAACACGTTGGTGCTGTTCTTGCGAAAGATACTCGAATCATATCCATAGGTTACAATGGACCACCGCCTGGAACACATAATTGTGATGAAGAATGGCCAGAGCAAGGGTGCGCGAAAGACGCAAAAGGAGGATGCTCACTAGCTTTACACGCAGAACAAAATGCCTTGATGTATGCCGTAAAAAACAAAACAGATGTGAAAGGTGCTACAATGTATATTACCTTAAGCCCCTGCCTACCATGCGCAAGAATGATCTACAGCATGGAAGTAGATAAAGTAATCTACTATAAAAGCTATGCTGAATATAAGGGACTAGCACAAGATGAGGGGCTTGAATTTCTAAAGCGATTTGGTGTCAAAATTCAGAAGTATAATAAAATAATCGAACATGCCTCTGCGTTGAGCTAGCACTTATTCAGAAACTAACTGGTAGGAGGCTGCAAAAGCCAATATCCTGACTACAGATGATTACAAGTCAGGATAAACTTAACTAAAAAGCGATTTAATATGAGCCGATGCTTACCACCCGATCCAAAATTTTATTTTGAATAAGGGAAAACTAATAAATCAACGTAAACGATCCTTCAAACGATTGCGAATCAAAGAAACCAACGAAAATGCTAAATAATGAGGAACGACTAAAAAAGCCTTCACCATTACAAAACGAAATAATATTTTTCTTTTAATGATCAAATTGAATTCAAAATGAAGTTTTTAGCAACAAAGGCATAAAAACTTTGTTACTTCAATCATACTTCTTTATATTTGTATATATAATTTTAACAATCAAACATTTAACACTATGAGAAAAATTAATGCGCTTTTATTAGCCTTTTTAATGGCTTTTGCTTTCGTCGCTTGTTCTGACGACGATGAAGACCCAACACCCGGCGATAATGGGGATGGAAATGGTGAAGCAGGTGAGTTAACTTTAGGTACTTTTAATTTGCTAACTCCAGGAAATGGATCATCCTTCAATTTGGAGCTAGAGGAAGATGTAAATATCACTTGGGAAGCGGCTGAGCCTTCTATCGAAGGCGCTACGGTTACTTATGCATTCCACTTAACAACTGCTGCAGCTTTTGAGGCAGGTGGTGCTGACGTTTTAACAAATGAGGACCTTACGCTAATTGTACCTTCTAATGACAATGGTGAAAGCAACGAGTTTGATTTAAACAGACCTACAGCTAGAACTTTGCTTCCAAGCTTGATTGATGGAGTTAATTCTTTTGATGAAATTCCTGCACAGGCATTCCCTTTAATGGCAGTATGGACTATTTCAGCCACTGCAACTATTGGTGAAGGCGATAATGCTCAAACTGTAACCACTATTGCCGCTAATGGCGTATGGAATGTAAATGTACTCCCTGATGGAGCTGATGACAGAGACCCAATAGAAAATCCAGGTGCTTCATTCATCTCATTAGTAGGTGCGGGCACTGAATTCGGATGGCCTGATAGCGAAAACTGGGATACTGATGCAGATGGAAACGATCCAATCCAATTAACTCCAAACGATGATGCTACTATCTGGACAGCTGAAGGTATCACACTTTCTACTGAGTCAGTGAAATTCAGAATTGATAATGCTTGGGATACTGCTTTCGGTGGAACTACCTTCCCTGGTGGTGTAATCGATGATGCCCCAGGTGGTCCAAACATCCCTGCTCAAGAAGGAACTTATGATGTGGTTGTAAATATCCCTGCAAGCACTTATATGTTTATTCCAAGACAATAAACATAACATATTACATTATCAAAACCGAACAGGAATCTGTTCGGTTTTTTTATGCTTGATTCGATACAACATCCTGAATGATGCTTTTCCCATGCTCCTTACCATTCTCAATAAAGATCTTGCTCGTTTCCTCCCCTCCTAATACTGATCCGGCGAGATAAATCCCTTTTATATTACTCTCATAGGTATCTGGCTTTGCTTCAGGTATCATCATTTCACCATTAAGCTGAATGCCTACTTTTTTCAAAAACTGTTCATCAGGATGATAGCCTACCATCAAGAATACTTGATCGGCAGCTATCTCTTTACTTTCACCTCCCTTAAGCGAACTCAAAACCACACTACCATCCTTAATCTCGGAAACCCGATGTTCAAAATAGGCTGATACTTCTCCTTTATTGATTCTATTTTCAAGGTCTGGCACAATCCAATATTTCGCCGTTTTATCCAAACTTGCATATTGATGTACCAAAGTTACTTCCACCCCATTCCGATAAAGGTCAAGTGCAGTTTCAATGGCAGAGTTAGCACCACCAACTACGACTACCTTCATTCCGTGATAGGCATACGCCTCTGTATAATAATTACTCACATGAGGTAAATCTTCGCCCGCTACACCCAGCTTTCTCGGAATATCATAATAGCCAATGGCAATGATGACCTTTTTTGAATAAAACCTACCCTTAGAAGTAATTATTTCAAAATCACCGTCTTCTCCCTTTATTTCTTTGACCTCGGTATATCTACTGATAGACAGATTGAAGCGTTCAGTCACCTTCTGATAATACTTAAGTGCCTCTATCCTACTTGGTCGAATCTCTTGCGACACAAAGGGCATTCCTCCTATCTCAATCATTTCAGAGGTACTAAAAAACTTCATGTTTACAGGATATCTCCTAATCGATTCAACGATATTGCCTTTTTCTAAAATAGTATATTTTAAATTCGCTTTTTGAGCATCAATTGCCGCAGCAAGTCCACAAGGCCCCGCTCCGATAATAACTACATCTAAAACTTCATTATTCATAAAACTGATTTTTAAGTGTCAACTGTTTATAAGAGGCAGTTCATAAACATCCACCAGCAGGAATGGTCAAGATGTGAAAATGAAAAATGGTAACCACCTCTATCTATTGAGACGATTCAGACCCATTCTAAACAAATGGCTTGAAAAATTGATGGCTGTTCAAGTTTAATAACTCCCTATAAAAAAGGCTTTAATAATCTTACGCTTTCTTCCCATAAGAATTGTTGGTTTTCAACATCTCTAGCCTTCTTACTGGGCGATTTTCGTTTAGACTTATCGAAATACTGCCCTAAATCCTCCTTATGCATTTCTTTTTCTGCGAGGTAAACCCCTGTGGAAGCTCCCTGTTCGGTGCTAACAAAAAATGGTCTCACCAAAAACATAGCTACTTTCATAAAAGTAGAGCTGTTCTTAGCAAAATTACTTGCCACACCTCCCGGATGATAGCTGAAAGCTTGTAAGCCTTCTTCTCCAAATCTATTTTGAAGTTCCTTTGCATGTAAGATATTTGCAAGCTTTCCGTTACCGTAGGATTTTAACTCTGTATAGCCCGATTGCATCATCAGATCATTTTTATCAAAAGGAGCCAACCGATGTGCTTCAGAAGCTACATTGATTACCTTTTTTGTGTCACTATTGAGGATCAAAGGCATTAGGTGATGTGTTAAAAGAAATGGAGCTAAATGATTGACAGCAAAACTGACTTCAAAACCTTCACTCGTTACCTGCCTATCCCCTTCTCCAATCAAACCTGCATTGTTAATCAACACATCGATTGGTTGATTGTTAGCTATCAATCGATCAGTTAAGGCCTTTACTTGTTCCATACTCGAAAGATCGGCAAGCTCGAGATTGATTGTTGCTCTTGGGAATTTATGTTGAACCGCCCTTGCCACGGGCTTTGCTTTTTGAGGATTTCTACAAACCATAGTCACCTCATGTGACTTTGATGCAAAATAATTTAAAAGCGCCTTACCTATGCCGCTATTAGCGCCTGTTATTACTATATGACCCATCTGTTGATATTGAATAAGTATGAATATTGAGCTTTTAATTTGAAAAGTAGCTATTCGATCATTAATTCCGGCTTGAAAGAATATTATAAAGTTTTGCTTGAGTTTCACCCAACAAAAAAGCCTGATGACTCAGGCTTTTAGTATCGGATAACTTTTTATTAAAGCGTTTTAATTAAATTTTGGTTCAATCTGACATAGTCATCATTGCCTGCTTCCTTGGCCAATTCTATTGATTTATTGGCGGCTTTTTTAGCTTCTTTTGATTTACCATTTTTAGCCAAAATCTTAGCCTGTAAATGCACTGTCCAGAATCTTGGATTCATCTCTACAGATTTATTGATCCATTCTTCGGCTTTATCTAAATCCTTACCTTTTTCAAAGTAGTAATTTGCTGCCTGATAATAAATTCCTGCATCACGAGCTGGGCTTAACAATTGAGCGATTTGACGATCAACTTTGCTATCTACCTCAGTTTCTACCGCAAAGGTAACTTTAGTATTTTCCCAAGATACTGAAAGCTCCATAGAGGTGATGCTGATATTTTCAGGAAGGATAGTAAATGTCTGAGTTGTATTAGCGATAGTTTGTGGCTTTACTTTAAAACGCAAAACATCATCCTCCTCATTGTATCTGCCAGTCCCCCAAGAATCCACGTTATTTGAAATAATGATGGTCCACTCGTCTTTTGATGGAATTGAAAATAAAGCATAAGTACCTTTTGCGAGTTCCTGACCATTGATCAGAACATCGTCTTTAAAAGTCAGCTTGGTTGCTGCATTAGCACCTGTTCTCCATACTTTATCATAAGGAACAAGGTCTCCAAAGATTGTTCTTCCTTTCATTGAAGGCCGAGCGTACTCTATGGTTAACTCATTCAAACCAAACTCTTGAGTGATCTTGGTACTAGGACTTGGCTGGGGTGTAGATAATTGTGCATTGACATCCCACGCAAAGAAAAATAAAACAAGAAGAATGTAGTGGAATTTTGTTTTCATAAATATGGATTTAATGGTTGAATATAAACTATATGTCAATACCAAAATTAAACCCTTTTGTTACATGCTATATAGAATATTCCATGATCGGCAATTAGTATTATAAAATCTGTTACACACTAAAAAAAAAAACCTCAACACCACTATAGTGGGTTGAGGTTATTACTATTTTTAAGGATAGAATTACTCCGTATATTGTTTTACAAGTTTTACCAATCGATCAAAGTCAAGTGGCTTAGGTAAAAACTCATTAATACCAATCTCTTTGAACTCCTCATCGCTTAAGTTCATAGCATTACCCGTAATAGCAATAATCGGAATCTGTGAATTCTTAGGATCAGTCATTTTACGAATAGCCCTTGTACACTCCAAACCGTCCATTTTTGGCATATTGATATCCATCAATATCAAATCAAAGGACTCATCAGAGAGCTTATTTAATACTTGTTCTCCGTTTTTAACTGAGATAATTTCAAAATTCTGTACAGTTAGAATTTTCTTGGTTAAGTTAACTATCACTGAGCTATCTTCAGCTACTAAAATTTTTTTCATCATTGCTATTAATATGATTATGTATCGCTAGGACTTATGAACTTGGTGTTGGTTCATACTGTAAGCGTATAAAATTTTAAAAAAATTGTTACGCAAATATACGAAAACCAATTGCATCCTTACTTATTTTTTTTGAGTATGGAAGAGTAAGTATTAATAAATTCAATAAACAAAGTTTTTATCAAATTGATAGATACAGTATAGTTGGTATAGTCAGCTACTCTCAGTTCCTTTTCTAAATGACCAAGGGTATGATTTAACCTGTCTATACCCAGAGTAGCAGAAGTCCCTCTAAAGGTATGCAAGATGGATAATATCTCTTTTAGGTGAATACTCGGAATTAACTGAAATAGCCGTTCAACCATTGGTCTACTTTCATTAATATAATCCTGATAGGTTTCATTTGTTAGTTCATGACCAATATATTTAACAAGTTGACCTATCGTTTCTTTGTTTATGATAGGAAGATCTTTTGTAGATTCTTCAAGATACAGTGTCCTGTTTATCATCTCGGTTTCATCGGGATCTTCCACTTGCCCTGTCATCCATTTTTTAATTTTATTAATGAGCATATCCGATTTTACGGGCTTAGAAAGATAGTCGTCCATGCCTAATTGTATGAACTTACTTTCATCTTCTTTCATTGAATAAGCTGTAAGTGCTATGATAGGTGCATCTGATAATTGGTGAGCCTTAATGTATTGAGTAGCTTCAACACCATCCATTTTTGGCATCTGAACATCCATTAAAATAATATCAAATTTTTCCTTTTGACAAATCGCTATTGCTTGAGCTCCATCAACTGCTACTTCTACATGGCAACCCACTTTTTTTAGGGTTTCACTAGCAACTTGTCTATTAATTTGGTTGTCATCGACCAAAAGTACTTTAGCTTCAAGGTATGAGAGATCTTCAAATTGAAAATCAGTAGTTTCATCCTTATTACGGGCTGTTATCTCAATATTTCCGATTTTAGCTTTAAAATTGAAATAAAACAATGAGCCTTCGCCTACAGTAGAATGTAGCCCGATCGTGCCGCCCATTAACTCTACTAGTTGGCGACTTATAGACAGTCCTAGGCCAGTACCTGCATAGGCTTTTGAAATGGTACTATCTACCTGAGTAAAGGATTGAAAAAGCTTTCTCTGATCCTTTTTATTGATACCGATTCCCGTATCTTTAACTTCAACAGCTAATAATAGATCATCCTCTGCAGCTCTCTGCTCTACAAATAATCGGATGAGCACCTTATCTCCCTCTCCTGAAAACTTGATTGCATTAGAGGTGAGGTTAGATAAAACTTGTAATAACCTTGTTTCGTCTGCTTTAATTGTATCAGGTACTTTATCGCTTAGATCAATGCTTAGGTCAATACCTTTAATAATTGCCTGCTGATTAAATAGATTATAAAGTTTTTCAAATAATTCTGAAACGCTGAAATGTACTGTTCTCAACATCATCTTACCAGCTTCGATTTTTGAGATGTCTAAGATATCATTCAGAATAGAGAGTAAAGTTTCAGAAGATTTTTTTACTGTGTCCAAATACTTAAACTGCTCATTGTCTAATCGAGTAGATCTAAGCAGATCTATCATGCCAATAATGCCGTTCATTGGCGTACGGATCTCATGACTCATATTAGCTAAAAACTCCTCTTTTACCTTCAAAGAGTTTTCGGCCAGCTCCTTAGCTTCCACGAGAGCATGATTCACCTCTTTCAGCTTGCTAATATCACGAGCCACACCCTCTATGGCTATTGGTCGATTATTTTCATTATAAATGAAGCGTACATTACAGATGCAATCCAGAATACCTCCATCCTTTCTGACGATAGATGCCTCAAAGTTACGGTAGCTGCCGTCGGCAAGCATTTTCCGGATAAGGTCTTTCGTTTTAGAGGTATACAGATAATAGTTCATCACATTTTTATTCAATACCTCATCCGCCTTGTACAATGCCAGATCTTGCACTGAAGGGCTTATCATTTGAAGATCTCCCTTTAGGTTTGTGCGGAAATAAATATCTTGAAATGATTCAAAGATATTTCTGAACTTCTCTTCATTTTCGCGAAGCTTGATTTCGGAGAGTTTCTTTTGCGTAATGAAGTGAGCAATAGCACTTACTTCCACTACTTTATGATGATGATCAAATATTGGACTTAGATAAACTTCTAGCCATTCAAAATCACCCTTTTCATTTTTTAATCGATATTCAAATTGATAGGGTTGAGCGCTTTCAAAAACCTTTTGAAATTGCAGAATCCATAAATGCTGATCTTCAGGTTCACCAAATATGAAAACTCCATCATAATCGCTAGATAGATTGATATTAAAAAAATTGTTAAGTAATGAGCTAAGATTTTTATTGTAAGTCCTGATCCTTAGATTTTTATCAACAGACCATATTAAGTGACCCCCACTATTAAATATGGCATCTAAACTCGCCTTTTGCTCCGTAATTTTCTGCTGATTTTCGCGTCTTTGAATAGCAATAGCGATTTGACCGCTGATAAACTCCAAAAGATCTAGTTGTGTGTCATCGTAGGCATCAGCATCTTTGTAAGATTGCAAGACTACCACCCCAATAATTTTATCTTGGACTACTAATGGCACACCAAGCCATACCTTGGGTATAGTACCAAAGGTCTTTAATATACCCTTTTTTTCAAGATTTAAAATCTCTTGCTCTTTAAAAATAAAGCCTCTTTTTACTTTTTGAAGTAAGTACTCCGTGAGGCCATTCGTGATTGCTCTACTTGGACGCTTTCCTGTTTTGATATACTCATCAATATAAAAAGGAAAATCAATCATCCCCTTTTCTTCATTGTGAAGAGCTATATAAAAGTTTTCTGTTTTTATAACCTTATTGAGAGCAACGTAGATTTCATCATAAAGCGTATCCAAACCCTCATTGTCAACCGTAAGTTTTGCTATGCTATAGTAAAGAAACTGAGCCTTTTCTGCATTGATTTTTTCCGTATAATCAGCAAGAATAAGTTGATATCCACCTTGGCTTTCCTTTCTCACTCTTCCCTCCAAAATCACCTTATCACCACTTTTGTTAAAAATTGTGGTTTGCAAAGGCGTAGCTTGAGAACTTGGTTGACAATTTTGTATTAATTCTAATGTTGATTTTTTTTCATTTGGGATGAGCAATTGGTTGAAGCCGTTTTTAAAAAGATCTTGCTTATTATATCCACAAATCTGTAACCATGCTTTATTGAAAAACAAAAAATTCCATTCACTATCAAGCAAAAGAATGGCATCATTTACATTTTCAAAAACAGATATTAATTGATCATTGCTTTGTTCTAGTTTTTTAACTAAATATTCCCTCTCAGAAAAGTCTTCGCCAATCACAGTTAAGTGCTGTGGATGTATATCCTCATCTACCAATAGTGATGAAAAACGAATGGAATGTATTTCACCTTTTTTTGATACTACACTTACTTTCAAATGCTTTGATATCGACTTTCTTTGAAAATAAGCTTGCATCATTTCTAATACTTGCTCACGTTCCTCGGGAGCGATTAAGGTATCTATCAGAGACTTTCCCACTAGGTCATCCCAACAATAATCAAGTACCGCTAAGGTGGATCGATTGGCATAAATGATTTTGCCCGCGCTATTTACACTTACGGCTAGCAAGTCAAGCTCATCTAGCGAATTAAAAAAACTTTCAAGTAATTTTTCTGAGCTTGGCTTTTCTTTCTGCTGTGTATAAATCTCAATTTGCTCGACCTTTCCATTCACTTCAGAAACAACAGGGATTATTTTCTCTTCCATTATGAAGGTCGATCCTTGTGCTGATTCAATAGGATAAGTCCAATTTTGAGGGAGTTTACTATCTATGCAGTTTTGAAGAAGAGCTTTCAATAAGGCTACTTGACTACTTCCAATTAACTTATTAAAGGCATCCTCATCCCTAGAAAACAATAAATTACTCCAAGAATTCGAAAAAAATACTGAATCAGTATTTAAGTCAATCGTTCTAAAATAGTAACTAGTAGTGTCTTGCATGCCATTCATTTACAATTATTGAAATTGAACCAATATAAACATAAAACATTCAAAACCCTTGATTTGTCAAAATATTTTATCAAAACAAATTAATATTGACCAAGTTTTCTGTTGATTTAAAAATAAAAAAGTCAACCGATCATGGACCGATTGACTTCATATCACTTTTTATAAACTCGAGTTTATGACAACCATGCATTAAACATCCATACCGTTTTCTCTTGTTTGGCTATTAAATCACCAACAAGAGCTTGTGTTCCTTCATCAGAAGCATCATCTGCCAACTCAAGAATTTCTCTTTCCAATTCTATCAACGCAGTCAGATTGGATAAAACGTGTTTACAGGTCTCATCACCATCGCTTACATTTTTCACAGCCTTAAGCCGTGCATTGTCAATGAAATCTGCATAGCTGTGTAATGGTTGAAAACCAAGCGTTAAAACTCTCTCTGCCACCTCATCAATATCGCCTGCAGCCTCATCATAAAGCTCCTCAAACTTATCATGCAAAACAAAAAACTTATTACCTTTCACATTCCAATGAAACCCTCTGAGGTTTTGATAATAAATCTCCAAGTCAGACAATAAAACATTTAACTTTGCTGCGATTTTCTCTGATTTGTTTTGATCTAATCCTATTAAACTCATATCTGTATTATTTTTTGTTTATACAAATGTAACGCAAGCCATCAGTATTAGATTTAAAAAACATTAGAAAATATCTATATTGTGATCAATATCACCCATGAAGCTGATTTTTGAAAGTTCGAATAGCGTTATGATGGCTGGACACCCTTTTTTAGTTCTAAAATTGGTCTTACTTGGAATGAGGGTATAAGACACTTCCTCCACTAATTATGCTCCCTTCTGTAATACAATACCGCAGCTTTTTCAGGTCTTAACAAATAATTGGCAATCTGATTGACCTCAAGTTCGCTTACCTGCGAGATTATTTCGCTTTCTTGATTCACCCGCTTTGTATCTCCATAATATGCTGCTTCAGCAAGACCCATTGCCCGATTGAGTAGTTCTATTGCACCAAACTCTTGAGTGGTGAGTGCTTTTCGCTTGGTCTTCTCTAATTCATTTTTAGCAAGGCCATTATCTGCAAGGTCGCCTAATACAGCCCATACTGCCTGCTCTGCCTGCTCCAAGGTGACACCCTCACTAATCTTCCCATCAATTACTAGTAAACCTGGATCGGCACTTCCCGTCACATAAGCTCCAATTTGTGTAAAAACCTCTTGTTCCCGCACTAAGGCTTTGTGCAGTCGAGAAGATTTCCCTCTTCCTATTACATCACTCAACAGATCATGGGAAGCGTAGCCTGCTGCATCTTTTTTACCGGGCATCTGAAAGGCCATATAAAGTGCATCGGCAGCAACCTTAGCGCTAGTTTCTTGAAATTTCCGAGTACCGATGGGTGGCTCTTGCGGTAGATCGCGCGTGTACTTATCACGTGCAGAAATATCACCAAACCACCTTTCAGCTTTCGTAAACGCTTCCTCAACCCCAAGCTTTCCGGCCAGTACAAGAATAGCGTTTCCGGGATGATAAAATCGATTAAAGAAAGATTTCACATCCTCCATCGTGGCCTCCTCGATATGGCTAATTTGCTTGCCAATAGTTGGCCATTGGTAAGGGTGGCGCTCATAGCAAAGGGCTCTAAATTTCATCCACAGATCGCCGTAAGGCTGATTGAGATAGTTTTGCTTAAACTCTTCGATCACCACCTTGCGCTGTACTTCTAGCACTTGAGGATCAAAAGATAAATTGCGCATTCTATCCGCTTCTAGCCAAAGAGCCGTGTCGACATTTTGTACAGGTAGTACATCATAGTAATTGGTAATATCAGGACTAGTGAAGGCATTGTTATTCCCGCCTGCCTTTTGCAGTTCTTTGTCGAAATTGGCAATGTTTTCAGAGCCACCAAACATCAAGTGCTCAAATAGGTGTGCGAAACCAGTACGGCTCGCATCTTCATCTGCGGATCCAACTTTGTACAATACGTTGACAACTTCTATACTTACATTAGGATCATGGTGTACAATTACATGAAGACCATTGTGCAAAATCTTCTCCTCAAATTGAATCATAAAGGGATGGTATTTTTGGAAATTAAAATGAATAGCTAATTCCTGCAGAGACAAATACACCTCTTACAGGGTAAAACTGAAAGCGTTGATAATTTTGATTTAACAGGTTTTCGCCAGCCAACCAAATGCTCATCCGATCAGAATACAAATAATCAAATTTCAAGTTGACATTGGGTATGAAACCAAGTTCATTAATATCTCCGGTTTGCGGATCAGGTGCTTCTATTCCACTCATTAAATTCACCTCTGCATTCATACGAATTTTGCTGTAAAGTAGCCAGTTCACACCCGTATTCCATTCGAGAACGGGCAAATGCCAAGCCCCAATATCATCAGCTGTATTGTAAATATTGTACTGAAGTCCGCTGCTCAAAGAAAAGTTATTACCAAAGGAATAGGTATTTTTCAAATAAAACTGCGACCTACCAAACTGACCATCGGTATAGACCGCATTGAATTCGGCCTGCTCAAACGGACTATTTACGAAGACAAAGAAGTTATTGAAACCATCATATCGAAAGCCTACTTGGCTATTGAGATCTTTTAGAGGCTCTGCCTGCAAGGCTGCATGAATGGTGATCACCTCTCTATGCTCTACCCTTTGCCCCTCAGCCAAGAAGGGATTGATAGCGACCATGTCCGAAAAGCGCATGGTTTCTACATCACCTTTAAAATGAACAAAAGCTCTAGCGTTGCCAGCCAGATAATACCCAAGCTTGATATCTGGATATACACTCCAATCTTCTAAATTATCAGTTGGGTCGTTTTGACCTACTATGCGGACACCAGCATGTATAAAAAGCTCATTCCACTCATAAAAGAGCTCGGGATAGGCTCTAAAAAGCCATCTATCCAATGAATTTTCGGCTGTGGTATAATTGCTTAAGAAAAGATCCGATTTAAAAGATAGCCGGAATTCTTCTGACAAACTATAATGAGTATTCAAATTAAAGTCAGCTACCCACTCTTGAGTGTTTCTTTCATTTCCTAAGAAGTTAAATTTAGCATCCCCACGATAATGTAAAGAGGATCTTACATCATTACTTTCTAGGTAGGTATTGATTCCTGTGCGATGGAAGGTTTGCTGAATAGCGGATGAACTTGGTATAGAATCTCCTCCTTGCTCGTAACCATAAAAATGGAAACGCTCTCGTTGGTACATCACATCAGTACCGAGGTTTACCCTGCGAAGAAACCACTTTGCATCGATTGACACTAAATTATTGCTGTAGGCAGAATTTTCACCATCTACAGGTCCTCTTCCAAAAGAATGATGCTTTACCCTAGCGCCCAGACTGTGGGTACTGCTACGTTTATTATGCCAATAGCCCTCTGCATAAGGCGATAAATAATTACCAAAGCCTATTTTTACATGACTATTATACAACTTCTCTAGTGGCTCTTGCTTCACAGTGAGCACTCTTACGTCCGGCTCGTAGGGCACGAATGGTAGGGCAAACTGTGGAAAGTCAAAGTTTGGAGCTATCTGCAAATCTCTCATAAAACGAGGCTCAGGTATTTTTCTGTACTTCCTGATACCGGGTGGTAAGATGATTTCTTTATCTTTTTCTATGATCACCTCAGTATCTTCCAAGCGACCATCTTGCTCCCATCTCTCTTGTACTTGAGCTTGAAGAAGGCTAAAAGTAGCCAGGCTAAAAAAAGAAATCACAAGAATTTTTTTAACTATTTGCATAAAATTGATGTCTATCGCTTTAATTTTTGATCTGAATCTTCATCATTTCGCCCTAAGGAGATTCGACTTAGCTACCCAATGTTTGACATAAGTATTTTACCAGTCATTCAAGAATTGACTATTGCATGACCACCTTTTGACCATCACTACCAACTTATTCCTAATCGCTTCCATCAGTTTAAGGTAAGCAGTAAACAGTTTATAGCAGATAATTACTATTGCATGACCACCGCATTACAACCGAAAGACCCTTTCTCTCGCTCTACTCTTCTACCTTTCTACACTCTCCGCTGACGCACGTGTGTCCCGTCTATTTTCTTGGCTGACGTAATTACAAAAAAACCTTAGGACTGCACCCTAAGCTAAATTATCTCACTCTTTTTTATCTTTGAACTGTAAGCAGTGAACGGTGAACTGTGGGTAGCAGACAATTTCTCTCTGGCGTACCGATTTCGTGTATGACTAATTACCGATTAGTAATTACCAACCACCATTCACTATTTTACTACTCACCAATCCCTACTGATCAGTAAAATCCTGAAATCTGGGAAAGTCTTCTTCCTTCGCTTCCGGATTTTCTTCGGGCATATCATCCATACGACTTAATCTGGCTTCAGCCTCACTTACAGTGCTAGTATTAGGCGAATGCTGAATGATTGATTTAAGCGTTGCTCTAGCCTGAAAATCGTCGCCTAGAGCTTCATAATTTTCAGCAATCAGAAGGAATGAGGCATCAAGCCATGTGCTGTAGGCTGCATATTTTTTATTGAAATCAAAAAGCAACTCATTACTACGGTCAAAAGCACTTCTTTTGTGTTCAATTTCGGCAATAGCATAGTCGGCCTCAGCGGCCAATTGATCTGAAAACTCCTGACTTACTCGAGCATATTCTAGGATTGCTTGGTTAAAATTCCCTTTAGCATGAAGAGCTTTAGCTAAAAATAACTGAGCACGCCGCACACCATTAGGATTGACATTGTCCATTTGTGCGATTTTATTGGCATAATCGATCACCTCATCATACTTGGTCAGTGAGAAATAGGATTGAATCAAGCCCATTCTCGCATCTAATCTCTGGCGATCATTGCTCGCCAACTCATCTAATTTTTCATAATATGAGATCGCATCTTTTTCCCTACCACTGCCGCGATAGATATCTCCAATGCGTAAAAGCGAGGCGTTGGTGCGACTACCCTGCTCCTGATCTACTACTTTCATGTAATAACTAAGTGCTAAACCTGCCTGATCTAAGCGAAAGTGACTTTCTGCAATGTAGAAGTTTGCCTCAGCTCTAAAGTTGGTCTGAGGATAGTTGTTTAAATAATCTTGTAAGCTACTGATAGCTCTTTCGTATCGCTGAGCAAAAAATAAATTTTTCGCAGCATCGAACTCAATCACCTTTAAGTCTTCATTATCGGGGTTTGCAGCTTTATACTTTGCTAGGTAATTATCGAATTGATCCTCATCTCCCTTAAGATTTAAAACCTCCTGCATACCCAATAAGGCCGAATTGGCAGTAGAGTGAGTGATGTGATGGGTAAGCAAATAATCATAATCATCTTTGGCACGATCGTATTGTTCTAGGTTGAAATGAGCCAAACCTCTGCGCAGTCGAGCGTAAGGCTGAAACGGGCTCTTTTTACGTTCTGTGATAATTTTAGAAAATCGATCAATGGATCGATTAAACTCTCCCATCTGAAAAATTAATTCCGCATGTTGATAGAGTGCTTCATCATAAGAGTCAGAATTGGGATAATTTTTTAATACCTGCTCATAATCTTGTAAGGCTGATTCTCTATTTTCCAAAATACCGTGAATAATCCCTCGCCTTAAATAGGCGTAAGCACGTTGGGGGTTTTTATTGTTGATAGCTTGCGAATAAGAGTTAATAGCTGCGCTGTAAACTTTCGTAGCAAACTGACTATCGGCAAGCCGGATAAGGGCATCGTGGAAAAAATTATCTTCATTGGGTTCTTTCTCCGCTCTCACATAGGCTCTAAAGTGTACTAAAGCTTGCTCATAATCGCGGGTATTGAAATAGGCATAGCCTAAGCCATATCGACTATTGACCACATAGGGATTATTGGACTCTATGCCTATGTTAAGTACCTCTTGATAAGATGCTATAGCTTGCTCATACCTGCGCCCAATGGAATAAGTCTCGCCTTTCCAGTAGTGAGCTGCCAATACAGTTTCTTGATCTAGGCTTTCTTTAAGCGATCGGTTAAAAAACTCAATGGCACGAGCGTACCTGCCGTCGTTGAACTCCTTAACACCTTGCAAAAAGGTGACTCTTTGATATACTTCACGCAAGTAAAGTCCCGGTGACTTCATGCTTTCAATATGGCGGATTGCTAATGGGTAATTACTCGTATTGAGAAAAGCATCTGCGAGCAATTCGTCGAGCTCCTGTTGATCTTTGGCACTTAGCTTTATTTCATGTTGATTGATCTCTGCAGCCCACTCTATCACCCGCTGATAGTCACCCGTTTGAAAAGCAACTTTCGCCAACTCAAACTTCGATTGTAAACTTAGCTGCGGACTATGCTTAAGATTGGCGGCTGTTTGGAAGGCACTAACGGATCTCTCAAAGTTTTCAAGCTTCACATAGCCTGCCCCAAGGTAGTAGGCTGCGAATTGAGCCAAAGAGTCGCTTTTGGTAGCAATAGGTAAAAATAATTCTACCGCCTGCTCAAAATTACCATCAGCATAATAGCTGAAACCCATACGAAAACGAATAGGATCTCCGGCTAGTTTCCCTTCATTTTCGAGGTATCGAGAAAAATAGGTGTTAGCTCTTTTATATTCGCCCTTACGGAAGTAGCTCTCTCCTACTAGAAGTTCTACCTCCTCTTGATTTCTAATTTCTTGACGGTCTTTAATCCCTTCATAATAGGCTATCAGCCGATCGTAATCCTCCTGTCTGTAGTAAATATTGGCAATCATGTAGGGTACAATTGCAGAATAGGTTTCGTTTTGACTGATACGCTCTAGATCTAGTAACGCCAAGTCATATTCATTTTTCTGATAGTGGATAAAGCCTGCATAATAGCTTGCAGGGGCTGCATAAGTGTGTTTTCCTCTTTTGATACGATTGAACATTTCAAGCGCTTCATCAAAGTTTCGGCGAGCAAAATGAGCATAAGCTAATCTGAAAGCAAGCAGTTGCTGCTCCTCTTCTTTCAAACGGTCAGCTTGGGTATCCTCATAGGATTCAATCGCTCTCACCCAGTCTTTTTCGTGAAAGAAAAAGTTTCCTTTTTCAAATAGCGCTCGATTGGATCGACCATGAAAGCTTCTTTCTTCCGCAAACCTGCGAACTTTTGGTTCTCCATCAAGGTGAAATAGCTTCAACGCCGTTAATGCGCGGTAATATTCTGCCTCCGCTGCTTGCGCATCGTGTGGAGATGCCCGAATGAATTCTTCGAATTGCTTGCGTGCGGCACCATACTGCCGCTTGAAGTAAAGCTCTAGCGCATCATGAAATGCCTGATCTGGCAAGTCGTAGTGAATAGGATTTTG
Source organism: Cyclobacteriaceae bacterium (assembly GCA_020832375.1). Classification (GTDB taxonomy): domain Bacteria; phylum Bacteroidota; class Bacteroidia; order Cytophagales; family Cyclobacteriaceae; genus JAFIEW01. Next base: position 9,728 of record JAFIEW010000031.1, on the reverse strand, counting down.
TGCAGTAAGTGTAGCACTAATAGAAAAAAATACAATGATGATAACGAGCCTAAAAGCCTTCATTTTCATACAAGTAAAAAAAATTATTGTGCAATTTTTCAATGCAGTCATAGATTGTTTTAAGTTCGGTTTCTAACCTTAAAGATAAATAAGCCAAAAACTAGATGAAAGCAAGTTGAAACTATTGATGATTAATCAAAAAAACTAGCTCTGATCAACAATAAAAGGCTTGGTCGTGAGGTATGCATTTAATCTTCATTTCACGATAAAAGAAATGAAAAACGCATCCTTATATTCTGATCATAAAATTACTAAAAACTGATGATTAAACGATGAACTAAGTCTTTAAAGTATAGATGTACTCCCCTGCTTGCAAAAGAATTATTTGAACCAGATGATTTTGATGTATCGTATCAGAAGATTGTTGGAAGTTAGCTCTGTAAAAATTCAATAAATAATGAATGATTAATCAATGCTCGTTTGAATCAGCAGTATCTTTAACCCGGATTCTCCGACTTGAAAAATAAGTAACGTAAAATAGTTAACTTTTGATTGTAGCATGAAAAATCCTATGCATCAAATGGTGATTTTATCCCTTCCCGGATTCTGGTAGAAATGTAAAACCCAAACTGCACAAGGTAGGGTTTTTGAAAAAAAAAAGATACTTTCATTGAATATGTCAGTTGATGAATTAAATGCGGCTCTAAAAATTAGTTAGATGGAATTATGCGTTAGTGTTCGTTATGAGAGCTAAAAACACAAGAAAATCAAGTATTTAAGGACTAAGGCATAGCACCGCTATAGTGAAGGCGTCAAATGCAGCGAAGCGTTTGATTTTGAAGTATTTTTAGCTCGGAATAGAAATTCTAATGCATATTCCGGGTTTAAGGATCAGCTTATAGCTTGCTGGGAAATACAGGCTAGCACACTTAATTCACCTCTACCAAAAAATACCTATACAAAGGAAAAAGTAATGCGATGAGTATTCAATTTACTGGCAAAATCATACCCATCCATGAGCTAAGCCTTATTTACCACTCTATCATCCATGGATCCTCATTTCTAATGCATCAACTTGAACACCAATAGTTTTAAAATCTCCATATCGTCGACACTTCCACTTTCAATGCCTTTAGAGTGTAAATCAGCATTTCGGATTTCCCTGATGCAAGCGACCACCTTATTGGGTGGGTAGCTTTGAGCTGCAATGATGTATTCTTGAGCAAAGAATGGATGAATTTTGATTTTAGCAGCTACTACATCCTTATTTTTGGTGCCCAAGCTATGTATCAATAGTATTTTACTGAAATAATTGAACAGCGCAGCGATTATGGGTATAATCGGGTTTCCCTTAGGATCGGCAGCAAAATATTTAATGATCTTCTGAGCCTTGAGCACGTCGCGCATCCCAATCGCTTTGGTCAGTTCGAAAGCATTGTATTCTTTACTAATGCCCACATACTTCTGTACGAAGTCATCGGTAATTTGGGTAGGCTCAGCAAAGTTGACATACAACTTATCCAACTCACTACTTAGTCGCTCTAAGTTGGCACCGATGGACTCTACCATCATTTGAGCTGCCTTCGGATGTATGGTATGACCCTTAGCTTTCACCTCATCATCAATCCACTTGGCTATCTGATTTTCATAAAGTTTTTTGGTAGTCACTAAAATGCCGTGCTTATCAATGGCTTTTGCGAGCTTGGTCTTACCATCAATCTTTTTGTACTTATGAGCAAACACTAAAATGGTGGTTTCCACCATATTTTCAAGATATGAAAGCAACATCTGACGGCTCTCATCGGTATTGAAGCGAGGTATATCTTGGGCCTCCTTCACGATTACCACCTGTCGTTCACTCATCATAGGGTAGCGCTTTGCATTGTTGAGAATATCTACCAGCTCAACGTCTTTACCGTACATGATCATTTGGTTGAAGCCCTTGCTTGCCTCATCGAGCGCGTGTTCTTCCACATAGTCGGCAATTTTGTCGATATAGAAGGGTTCTTCACCTTGTAAAAAGTAGAAAGGGGCATATTTACCTGCTTCCATATCGCGAAGCACCATCTCGGGGGTTTGAGCCATTTTACAGCGTGTTTATTGAGCTACAAATAAAAGAAAAGTGACCTACTCTTACAAAAGTAGTGGGAATGGCGGGATCTACCAAGCCGTGTTCTCATCTCACGTAAAAAAAAGAAATACCCGAGTGCCAGCTTTTAAATTTTGTTTTTCGGGGGATGAGAATTGTTGTAATTTGCATGAATAAAAACAAGCATTCAACATCAATAATAACAACATCAGCATGCGAGAAACTATCAAGATTCAAACTGCCGACCACCTCATGATGGTGCGTCCTGCGAGCTTCTCTTACAACGAGGAAACAGCGGCGAGTAATCACTTTATGCAGCAAGATGGCAAGGAAAATAAAGAGCAAATTAAAGATCAGGCTATACGAGAATTTGATGCATTTGTGGCCCTACTACGCCAAAAAGGCGTTGAGGTAGTCGTCATTCAAGATGAAGATGAGCCATATACTCCCGATGCGGTATTTCCCAATAATTGGGTGAGCTTCCATCCTGACGGCACCATGATCTATTACCCAATGGAGGCCGAAAGTCGCAGTGCAGAAAGAAGAGCTGATTTGATGGATATCTTAAAAAAAGACCATCACTTTAAGATCAACGACCTTTATGATATCAGCTATTTTGAAAAGGATGGTAAATATTTGGAAGGCACGGGAAGTATCGTTTTTGACTATGTAAACAAAAAAGCATATGCCTCTTTGAGCAGCAGAACTTCACCAGAAGTTTTGGAAAAGGCTTCCGAGCGTATTGGTTTTGAGGCCATTACCTTCGATGCGTACGATAAAGAAGGTCGTGAGATCTATCATACCAATGTGGTGATGTGCATGGGCGATGCCTTCGTTGTGATTTGTATGGATGCCATTCCCACTGTAGAACATGATAGATTGAAAAAAGTATTCATGGCCGATGGTAAAGAAATTGTGGACATAAGCTTTGACCAGCTCTATCAGTTTGCAGGCAATATGCTTCAAGTACGTTCAAAGGAGGGGGAATCGCTACTCGTAATGTCAAAAACCGCTCACGACGCACTGAATGCCGACCAAGTGACTCAGTTGAAGAAATATGCAGAATTCGTAGTACCTGATATCGCAACAATTGAGAAATACGGTGGCGGTAGTGCAAGGTGTATGATGGCCGCGCTACATCTTGAAAAGCAAGGTTGATTGCTCATAAAGGGCAATGGTATGGACTGCTGAGTTTGTGGGTATCATCAAAATTTTATGCGTGGGATGAGGATTTGCCGAAGAAATACGTTTAGTAAATAGGCTAGTAATCATATCAATTACCTCAATTAAAAATGTAGCGATGACTGATTTCAAAGAAAAGTATGTTAATCCATTTACTGACTTTGGCTTCAGAAGACTTTTCGGTGAAGAGCCGAACAAAGAGCTACTCCTTGATTTCCTCAACGTCCTTTTAGAAAAAGAGGAGGGTGTAGTCAAAGAAATCAATTATTTGAAAAGTGAACAGTTAGGTGCGAAAGACCTTGATCAAAAGGCTATTTTTGATTTGTATTGTGAAAATGAAAAAGGTGAGAAGTTTATAGTTGAGTTACAAAAAGCGAAGCAGAACTTTTTTAAAGATCGCACACTGTACTATTCTACATTTCCTATAAGAGAACAAGCCAAAAAAGCAGACTGGAATTTTGAATTGAAAGCTGTTTATACTGTTGCCATTTTAGATTTTGTTTTTGACGACAATAAAGAAGAAGCTGAGAAATACCGCTATGACGTAAAATTATCGGACATAGAAAGTAAAAAAATATTCTACGATAAGCTCACATTCATTTACCTTGAGATGCCCAAGTTCAATAAATCGTTGGATGAACTGGAAACAAGGTTTGATAAATGGCTGTACGTATTGCGCAACCTTAATCGCCTAGATCGGATACCCGACCGATTTAGAGAGCGAATTTTTGAGAAGCTTTTTGAGACTGGGGAAATAGCAAAATTTACGCCCGAACAAATCCAGTCTTATGAGGACAGTCTCAAATACTATCGCGATTTGAAAAATTCATTGGATACAGCTAATGAGGATGGTAGAAAAGAAGTAGCCAAAAACATACTCTTGGAAAATGAGCCTGTAGAGAAGATCATAAGATATACAGGGCTGACCCAAGAAAAAATTGAAGCAATCCGACGAAATTTACCCTAATGGCAGCCCGAGTTTTATTTTGTGTTTCAAAGGAAAAATATTAGATTTATCTGATATTTACTTATGTTAATGTAGAGCGCAGCATTCAGATTAAGTCGCCTTGAATATAATCAATTGCGTTTTTAAAATTCTTTCAATTAGTCCCTTTTGTCCATGGCTTACGATTATGATTTATGTGTAATAGGTGCAGGCCCTAGTGGTTATGCAGCAGCTATGCGAGCACTCGATTTCAACAAAAAAGTAGCCTTAATAGAAAAGCGAGAACTTGGTGGTGCGGGTATAACCAATGGCGCCCTATCATCAAAAACCATGTGGGAACTCTCTCGCGACTTTAAAAATCTTAGGAAAAATGTAGCGCGTTTTGGAGGGGAAGTTCCTACCCTGCATTTTAGTAAGGTAATAAAAGAAGTACAAGCTGCCACAAGTGAGCGAATTGGACTACTAAGAGGGCACCTACAACAGCTCGTTGAGCAAGATGAAGATGATCCAAAAATCCAATTCATCAAAGGTACTGCCTTCATCAGTGAAGCCCATCAGGTAACTGTGGAGCTTGAAAATGGGGATAAACGGATCATCAGCTGTGAAAACATTATATTAGCAACAGGCAGTCGTCCACGTAAGTTGGATCACATCCCTATCGATGAAGAACACATTCTAACAAGTGATGGTATCGAGCATTTAAAAAGATTTCCCGACAGCTTAGTTATATTAGGTGCGGGTGTGATAGGATGTGAATATGCCACCATATTCAGTAATTTCAATCAAACTAAAGTGCATATCATCGACAAGGGTGATCGGATTCTGCCTTCTGAAGATGCGGATGTGGTAGCCATTGTTGAGAAAAACCTTGAGGAAGCGGGAGTTTTGATTCACCGTAATTCTCAGCTTATTTCTATGGAAGTAGACAAAGGTCAGGTACACTACCAACTCGCTTATGATGATGGGAAAATTGAAGACTTTTGGGTAGACAAAGCGCTTGTATCGGTAGGAAGGGTGGCTAATTGCCATAATCTTTGGAGTCCAGACCTTCCTATCGAGCTAGACCATAGAGGACACATCAAAGATCAATCAACTCAAACTTCCATTTCCAATATTTATGCTGTGGGTGATATCACCGCGGATATTGCTTTAGTGAATGTAGGTGAGCTAGAAGGCCGCTTTGCTGTAGAGTCCATGTATCAGATCAAACGAGATGCGATTTGCTACCAAAATGTAAGCACCATCATGTTTCTCACCCCTGAAGTAGCAGGTGTAGGACTCAACGAACGTGCCACCCAAAAAGCTGGCTTGAATTACAGATGTGTAACCATCGATTATTCTTGTATAGCTAGAGCTACCGCCATGCGCAATACGCAAGGTTTTGTAAAAATCATCATCAGTGATGACGAAGACATGAAATTGCTTGGGATGAGAGTTGTAGGGGAGCATGCTAGCAGCGCGATACAGGCAGTGGCCTTACTCATATCTTTGGAAAAAGGCATTGACTCATTGGCCGAGTTAATTCACCCCCACCCTTCCATTATCGAAGGCATACAAGAAGGTGCCCGAGTATTAATGGGAAAATCAATTATGAAGCCCAACTTATACAAAAATGCCATGAACGCCTATCGCTATGTGTCTGGACAAAAAATCAACCTTTTCGACACTATAAAAATCAAAAAACAAGCCTAGTCGCTTGTTTTTCTGATGCTTACACTATTGGTTAGGCCCAAGGCGTTCACCCGAAAAGAAAGCTTCACTCTAGCCTTTGGCTTTTGACTATCGCAATCATCGGCTTCTATCACATAGTGGAGAAACTTCTGTGATCGCTGATAAAGCTCATTGATTTCAGGTTTACCCAAAAACTTTTGTATGTCTGCCTCTCGCTTACCCAAGAAATATTCCTCATTATCGAGTATCTCTCGATAGACCGTCAGTCGATAGCCCTCACATCCGAAGGCATCTTTCTTCCAAAGGTCACCATCTACATTGGTATTTTTCTCAGCATCAGCCATCTTATTGCAGGCAGCAAACATAAATAGCAAACAAATAGACAAAAGCAATTGATAAAATTTCATTAAGGCAGCTTTATTTATAGGTATAATATTTATTTTTGGTAGCTTTTTCTTTTCGTGAGATGAGAAAATTAGTATTCTTAAGTTTAACTCAAATTAGCTTATCAAAGTTGCAAGCCAAGCAATTTTCAAGGATCAATTTACTAATCAAATGAGATGAAGTATAAATCAAATTTGTAAGGCAATAAAATGCCACAAACCAATATTGATCTGTGGCATTATGATTCTAAAGCAATTTCGATGTACCCTCAAGGATTTTTTATGAAATAAATAAGCTGACGCTATCAGCATCCCAACCAAAGCCCTTATATAAGCCTATCAATCAAGCAGATGGTCATTAAATAGCTTATAAATTCTTCTGTATTCATCGAGCCAGCTAGAAGGCTCTGTAAATCCATGATCTTCAATAGGGTACACTGCAAATTCCCAGTTTTCTTTCTCCAACTCTATAAGACGTTGTGCTAGTCTGACTACATCTTGAAAGTGTACGTTTACATCCACCATTCCATGACAAATCAAAAGCGCACCTTGTAATCCTTCAGCAAAATAAATGGGTGAACTTCTACGGTATGCCTCAGGGTCGAGATGCGGCTCATTTAAGATATTGGAAGTATAGCCGTGATTGTAATGCGCCCAATCAGTAACAGACCTTAAAGCGGCGCCAGCGGCAAAAGTTTCTGGAGCATTAAACATCGCCATCAAGGTGATAAAACCACCATAAGACCCACCATATATACCTACTTTTTTGGGGTCAATCCCATGGTTTTCCACCAAATATTTCACACCATCCACCTGATCGCTCAAGTCTTTACCCCCCATATGCCGATAAATGCCCGTTCTCCAATCACGGCCATAGCCTGCACTCGCTCTATAGTCGATATCAATGACGGTATAACCTTGAGAAACGAGTAGATTATGAAACATATACTCTCTGAAGTAAATGCTCCACCATTTATGAGCATTTTGAAGATAGCCCGCACCATGTACGAAGACAACGGCGGCATTATTTTTATTTGCGCTTTTAGGCTGATATAACCTAGCAGGAACCTGTGCACCATCCTCAGCGGTAAACTGAATGTACTCAGGAGTGAGCCATTCGTATTGGTCGAAATCTTCTGAAATACCATCTGTCAGTTGCTTCCAGTTGGTAGATCCTAGATCCATCAAAAATAGTTCCTGTGGTCGAGTAGCGGAGCTATACAGAATAGCTAGTTTTTTCTCATCGGGTGAAAGCACTACCTCATGCTTTCCAATATGCTCAGATAATGTGAGTCGCTCTCTTTTACCACCTTTTAAGGGCATGCGATAAAAATGGCGCTGACCTAAGTCACCTTCAGAGGAAGTATAGTACCAATAGTCCCCTTTTCTACTAATGCTAGGAGAAAAAACTTCAAACTCTCCCGAAGTTAGTGCTTTCTTCTTGCCATTTTTGATATTAACGGCATATAAATGAGAAAATCCGGACTCCTCCGACTGAAACCATATCGATTCACTATCAGGAAGCCAGCCGCCTTCTCCTTCAGAGCTACCATAGCCAATACCAGGTCCACCTAGCCAAGCATCATCTTCTTGATGGTCTAGTAAGGTAGAAAGCTCCCCGCTATCAGATAGCAGATAATACCACCGATGTTTGTTGTCCGTACTTCGAATGTGCACATAAGCCTTTTTACCGTCTGGCGAAAACCTAACAGGAGCAAATAGTACCTCTCTCTCAAAATCTTCTTTATCTTTCAAGTAGCCAGGCTTTTTGTGGAGATCTTTGATTTCAGAATAATCCACCAATTGCTGTTCTCTTTTCTCAATATCCACTTTTAGCAATTCATGAGCTTCAAAAGCGTAAGCTACCTTAGGGCGTGCGTTAAGTGATTGAGTATAACCATCTTCGGTTACATAATCTGGTACTGCCGTATATTTAGCTGTTTTTTGCGATGCCAAGCTGATATAAATTTGTTGATGATTCGGGGCGATTCGTAACGATCTAAGATTTTTCCCTTGTAGATCGATCGTAAAGTTTTCAAACTTCTTACTTCTTGCGGCTCTAAGACTATCTTTTTCCTTTTGAGATCGAATGTAAATAAAAAGCTCTTGTTGCTGCTCTTTTAGGTATTTGGCTTGTTCACTGTCTTTGCTACCGTTTGACTTTTGCTGTTTGGTGGACGCAATCGACCTCATGAATCCCGACTCTAAGTTGAGGAGCATAACTTGCTCATTCCATACAAAACCAATATGCTTTCTATCTACAAAATGTAATTGGCTCATTCCTCCTACATTATCAAGTAGCACCTTTCCTGATGGATTGGCATCATTAAACAGCTTTAGTTTACGATGTTGGTAATCAACATGCAAATTTTCATTGAAAAAAGAAATGTATCGTGGAGAATGGGCTGCATTCAGGTTAGATCCGAGCGGCTTTATCTCACCATTCCCTAATGAATAAGCATAAAGAGAATCACTTTCTGCTTGTCCATTTTCATTATATTGAAAATATACTTTTTCACCATCTAAAGACCAATAGGGCGATGAAGGGAAGCTCCCCATCCACTTAGGATCTTGCATGATGATAGGTAGGTCGGGTACATTGAATTGAGCAAAAACCGACAGGCTTAATATAAAAGCCAGAGATGTACTAAAGAGGTATTTCATATTTAAGCTTTTGATATTTTATTATAGGAATAGACTGATATTGTTTTTATATACAATTGTAGGTGATTATCCTTTCGCAACATAATCAATAGGTTTATGGTATGAAAAGAGAGTTTTTTAAACGGTCATCGATGAAAAAAAAAAGCAAAGCTCTTAATAGAGTTTTGCTTTTTTGAATTGTTTGCTTGTTAGTTGTTGGAAAATTCTTCCGATGCTAATGCAATCGTTTGATTTTCAAATATAGTGATTTTAAAGGTGAATCCTAGACTTAAATTAAGATTTTATTAATATTCTGTTAAATGCTTGTTCAACCAGAATTAGGTATGATTCTAACCATTCTAGAAAAGCAGAAAAATCTTGGGGTGCTTCATTGGCCTTCAAGCGATTTTCAAGTTTTTGCAATTGTTGAGCAGCACCATTTAATTGCAGCGTAATAAAACTTCCTTTTATTTTATGGCAAACTTTAAAAGCGTCAAAATATTTTTTTTCAACAACCATTTGCTTCATTTCTTCAATCTCTTCACCTGTTTGACGTTGCCACTCTTTAAAGATATCCGATAGGATAAGATCATCTCTATCGATTTGAATATAAAAATCTTCTATTGCCGTATATATACTTTCAATATTGGTTTTTGAGAATTTCATTAACTAAACTGGATTATTAAAGTTAACTCAGTGACAGGCATTAATCCTAACTTAGATTTTAGGTAACTAATACATAAATATATCACTAAAAAACAATACCGTCCTAAATAATAAAGAGAGAGGACTAGTTTTTTGCCCAAAATAGCTA
>JAFIEW010000174.1 GCA_020832375.1 Cyclobacteriaceae bacterium | reverse complement strand
AATAAATCTAGTTTAAGCAATAAAGTAGATTTTTAAAATAAGAAGAGCGTAAGTGACTAACTTTTTAGTGTTAATAATGCATTTTTATTTTTTAGTTTACTACTGGGTAATTCTTTTAAATAATTATTGGCTGATATATCCGCCAAAATTGTTTTAAATTAACTTTTTGTATATTTAATGATTAATTTTTTTGATTTCAGTAGATTAAGTAGTAGATTTAAAATATCATTTAATTTATTTCAAATCTATTAACTCAATTCATGTGAAAAATTTATTACACACACACACACACACACAGATTCCGAAAAATAACACACTGGATGTTGTATCGAAGTGGACGAATTTTTTAGGTAAATTACCTATCGCTATTTTTTTGCTCTTTTTTGCCTTTCAATCTTGTCAAGTACTTGATGAGGAAGTATTGGACAAAGAAGAGATTAAACATTATACAGGAGCCGAACGAGATACTAAAGATCAAATTGGTATTAAAATTGCAAAAATATTAGCTCAACAATCTTCAACCGGAGTTAATAAATTCTTAAAAGAAAGAGCTATTAGAGGTGAAAAAAGGTTAATGAGGTTCTTTTTCAATCTATTGCTAATGAGCAAGTTTCTTCCGAAGTAGAAGGTAGAATGCAATCAGTTAGTTTTGGAGAGTTATTTCTTGATGGTAAACAAAAAAAGAAATTAAATAGTGTTGCCAAAACAAAAGGATCATTAGATGACATCTTGGATAGCGTAAGAGTTCTATTTCCGACTATGATTGTTTCCATACCTGATCTAGGAAACTCTAACTTAGAAGATTGGGAAGGTGACAATAATCTTAAAGTAGCTTATTTACCTGAAGGATTAGCGAAAGATATTGATTTTATGCCTGCCTTTGATAAAGATGGGAATATGACTAAATTAGATGCAGTAAACCCGCCTGATGAATTAGTTATTGTTGTTTCTAATGATCATACCTTATATACAGTTAGCAATGATGATTTAAAAACAGCATTAAATAATTGTTATCAAGAAGTACGTCCTGTTTTTCAAGATGAATCTTATTCTTATTTTGATGGACAAGCTATTGACGATTGTAGTGGTATTGGTGCAGGATCAGGCGGAGGATCAGGAGGGAGTTCAGGAGGAAATAATGGGAGCGATAGTGGTAGTGATTTTAATTCTGATGACACATTTAATGATCCCTCTGAATGCCCTCCTACTGTATATCGCTGGAGAAAAAATGGAGAAGAATATATCAAGAGTTTTAGATATAATACCATTGGAGAGTTTAGAGATGTACATGGATGGTCTGGAAAAACTAAAAGACACAGACTTAATTTGATAAGGACTGTTTGGGGTGAGTCTGAGGCTAATGTTATATCAAGAACTTTCAGACCAACTAGAGGTGATTTAAGATATCTTAATGCTTTTGGCCCGAATGGTGTAAGGTGGTACGAATTTACATTACCACTTAAATTTGGTACCTGGCATTATAGGAAACACGGCGACACATGGCTGTTCGATTGGACAGTAATTGGTTCAGGTGATGTAACTGAAAGAACTGTGGGTATTTCTTCTGGTTTTAAGGCGAAATTGCTTGGTTTCTTAGAAGTCAATAGAACTTTAACATTACAAAAAAAGGTTACTAGTACTGATTCTGATCGATTCCTTGGTAATAAAGAAATAGATTTTTGTCATGAGACACAAGAGTCAGTAGATGGAAGAGTGTATACAATTGGTGCTTTACGATTCCATTATTTTCAAGAAAACAATTAAAATGTAAAATTAAGTAATCAACTGAGAAAATTCAGTTGATTACTTATATTAATTAAATTTTATTATGTTAAATTACTTATTATTATTTATAATAACTGTTAACTTTTCGGTATCAGCTCAAAGTGAATGGAATTTTGGCATCGGTTTAGACGCTTATAATAACTCTTATTTTAATTTACCTAATGTGCAGCCAAATGCAGCAGATGGTACTTTAGTAAATGTCACAAGAGTAAACACTGAAAATTTTTTTCCCTCTGGTCATCTTTTTGTGGAAAGTCCTGAATTATTACTCAAAAACATATCTTTCGAATTTTCTCTGGGCTATTTTTATCGTAGTGTTACTTCTTTAGCAACCTCATATGATGAGCGTTTTAATTTTGGTGAAAGTAATACATTTTCTTTGTTAAGTAGAAGTTTAACGGTTCGTTCAGGTCTTCGAGTCAATTATAAAATTGGAAAATACATAAAGATTTTTGGAAGTTATGAACCACATTTTCATACAGGTTTGAAGCCAAGTGATGAGAATTTCTGGGACAATTTGAATTCAAGGGTTTACAGATCTGAGGATGAATTTGAAGCTTATCAAGAATATGAATCTTGGGCAAAAACAGCTCAGAATCGAAAAATTAATTCCGTTCAACACAATTTGGCTTATGGTATTGAGCTGCGCTATTGGCGCATCAGTTTAAGCTATACACGCATGTATGCTCAGAATGCACTTCTCAGAGATTTCGAATTCGAAGGTACAGCTCATAGTAATGTAAGTCGATTAAATTCTCAATGGATTGGATTAAGATTTTATTGGAAGTGAAACAAAAATAAGTGTGATTAAATATTACTGTCATCCGACTAAATTCAAATTAATCAAAAAATAGGCTCATACATTAAAATTAGGGCGATATTTCTTCATTTTCAAAAATACCCCCCTGATTTTGTTCGAATAAACATAATTGCACTATTCCCAGATTACGTTCTGATACTGTTAATCTTCTTTGATTTTTGATATTATAATCAACATCAGATATGATCTTATATTTTTTGCTGCCATATCTACAATTGTTACGAACAATTCAGCCTCTTTACACACCCGATGAACAACGGTAAACAATAGATTAGTAATCTTCTTCAGGAGTTAATAAGTTTTTAAAGGAAAAAGCAGCTACAGGAGAGGAAAATACTAATGAGGTGCTTTTTCAGTCCATAAAAGATGAACCGGTTTCAGCTGAATTTAATAGAAGGTGCATTGTTTTCAAAATTTAAAATAGTCCATTCAACCAACATATGAATATTGGATTTACTCCAATATTCATATTTACAATATTAATAAAAATGAAGCAATTTAAAATTTTAGTATTATTTTATATTATCTTTTCTTTTAAAGTAAACGCTCAATCTGAATGGAATTATGGACTTGGTTTGGAAGCCTATAAAAACTCTTCTTCATTTCGATCAGTGAATGTTCAGGGTTATTTGAAAAATACAACATATATAAACAATACAGGTTTTTTTCCGTCAGGACATCTTTTTGCTGAAACTCCGGAGATGCTAATTAAAAATGTCACATTTGAATTTCTTTTAGGTTATTTTTATAGAAATAAAAGAAATTATTTTGAGTCAAAACATCCTGGCTATTTTGATCAATTCGATAGAGGTATAGGTAGATCTGTAGGAAGTAGTAATTTTACAGTGAGGACAGGTTTTCGAGTCAATTATAAATTAGGAAAATATGTCAAAATATTTGCTGTCTATGAGCCTCACTTTCATGGCTCTGTTATCACAAATGATGCTATTTGGAATGGAATACAGCCAAGAGAAAGGGCTTCTGAGGGAGAAATAGCTGCTTTTGAGGAATTTAAAGATTGGGGTAGAACGGCTAACGAAAGAGATGTAACTCGAGTGCAACATAACTTGGCTTACGGTGTTGAGCTTCGCTATTGGCGGTTTGGGCTAAGCTATACACGTATGTATGCTCAGAACGATCTGCTGCAGGACTTCGAGTTTGATGGAGTAGTACTCAGCGACCCAGGCCGATTGAATTCTAAATGGCTAGCCTTAAGATACTATTGGAAATAATTAGGGTCTGCTTAAAAACAGCTAATTTGTTGATAAATAAACTATAAAGTCTAAACCTTATTTGTTTGAGTGCATAGTTTT
>JAFIEW010000173.1 GCA_020832375.1 Cyclobacteriaceae bacterium | reverse complement strand
AAGCGTTTGATTTTGAAGTATTTTTAGCTCGGAATAGAAATTCTAATGCATATTTTGGGTTAAAACTTCCACAACGCACATCACATTCATTGATCACCCTAGAATAACCTACAAGATTACTTTTAGGGGCTCGGCTATTTTAATTTATTCAAGTTATCTTTAGCTGTCTTAAATTCAGGTGAGATTATAATCGCATTCTCAAATGCTTCCTTGGCGCCAGCTTTGTTATCTTGTCTTAAAAAAACCTCTCCTTTAAGATTTTGCATAACTGCTTTCATGGGAATCTCCAGTAAATTACCCTCTTCGTCATTAAAACTAACTTTGAGATTATCGGCCTTCTTTCGATCTAAAATACCTTCAATACTAGCAAGTGCCTCATTGTATCGCTCGAGCTCAGTCTGCATGAATGCTATTTTATAGAGTGCGTACAAATTATCGGTTTTCAAATAGAGGCTTTCATAAAACTCTAAGGATTTTCTTTTCAGTCCAATACTTTCGTAAGAAATGGCAGATATTTCTAACCCTGCTTCTGAATTAGGATTGACTTGCAAAAGATCTCTAGCCACCAAAATAGCATTGGTATACTTTTGCTCATCAAAATATAAATTAGCCAGTGTGTCTAGTATTTGCTCATTGCTAGGATCGTAAGCAAGTAAATTATAAAGTGCAAGTCGGGTGATGGTAGCATCACCATACCGAGACCCCATGGCAAATAAAGTTCTGTTGAGCGTAAAAAGCTCACTTTCTTGCTGTTGTGATTCTTTAGTTGCTTTTTCACTTTTCTCTTGAGCTTGTACACCTAAAACTGCTAAAATTAATAATACAAATACGAATAAGTTCTTTTTCATTTTTCTAGGTTTAGTTATGCTTTACGCCTTTAATCAGTCACGTAGTTCATTTTTAAATTTACAGAACAATATTTTTAAGAGGATTTCAAATGATCAATAAAATAAGTCGTCACCCCTTCTAGCTAATTACTTACCAAAGAAGAGTATCTGCGAAATCGATTTTTATTTCCCCAAAAGATTAGTTATTACGTTCATTGATCTTTTTTCAGCTAACTTAAGCAGTAATACATAAGCTTCTTCAAAATTATTCTGAATTTGCCCTTCAAGTATTGCCTCCTTGATTGCCTCTTTAAATTCGCCAATTACAGGGGATGGTGTAATATCAAAGGTCTTCATAATATCTTCTCCTGTGACTGGAGGTTGAAAGTTTCGAACCTTATCTTTTTCCTCCACCTGCTCCATCTTGGATTCTACATAATCGAAGTTAGCAAGATATCGCTGGACTCGGTTATGATTTTTAGAGGTGATATCAGCCCTACAAAGAATCATCAAATCATGAATATCATCACCCGCTTCAAACAGCAATCGTCGAATAGCTGAATCGGTAATATTAGATTTTACCAACGCGATTGGTCGCAAATGTAAACGCACCAACTTCCGTACATATTTCATTTTATCGCCCAAAGGCAATTTCAACCGCTTGAAAATAGGTGCTACCATGCGAGCACCTTTGTCTTCGTGACCATGAAATGTCCAACCCGCCTTTGGGTGAAAGCGCTTGGTTGCAGGCTTTGCTATATCATGAAGTATAGCTGCCCATCTCAACCATAAGTTGTCTTTAGATACTTTTGCAACATTGTCGAGCACCTCAAGCGTATGATAGAAGTTGTCTTTATGCGACTTACCCGCTCGGGTGTCTACACCATGTAACTTCACCATCTCTGGGAAGAAGGTAGCTAATAAGCCAGAGTGAAAGAGCAGCTTAAATCCATAACTAGGCTCATCCGCCATAATCATCTTATTGAGCTCATCGCTAATTCTCTCAGCACTTACTATCTCCATGCGGTCTTTATGGTCCATGATAGCATGAAAAGTTGTAGGCTCGATATCAAATTTGAGTCTACCTGCAAATCGAATGGCACGG
Organism: Cyclobacteriaceae bacterium; assembly: GCA_020832375.1. Classification (GTDB taxonomy): domain Bacteria; phylum Bacteroidota; class Bacteroidia; order Cytophagales; family Cyclobacteriaceae; genus JAFIEW01. The sequence continues at coordinate 1,992 of JAFIEW010000173.1, read as the reverse complement.
AGCATTCTAAGTGGGTCGTCAGAGAAGGTGATTTCAGGGTCTAAAGGGGTACGAATAATGCCTCTTCTTAAATCTTCTATACCTCCAAAAGGATCGATCAACTGCGATTTATCCTTTCCATTGAGACCTATTGCAAGAGCATTGATGGTAAAATCTCTCCTTTTCTGATCGTCTTCCATGCTACCATCTTCTACTGTAGGCTTTCGGCTAGTACGATCGTAAGACTCCTTCCTTGCTCCAATAAACTCAAGTTCATACTCTCCATATCGAAACATAGCAGTGCCAAAGTTTTTGAAAATAGCTAAACCCGAGCTCACACCGAGTAAGCTGGCAGTCGCTTTTGCTAGAGCGACTCCGCTACCGACACATACAAAATCAATATCTTTTGCTTCTTTACCAAGAAGAAGATCACGTACATAGCCACCAACTACATAAGCATTTACCCCTATTTTCTCTGCCGCTTCCTCCACTGCCTTGAAAATCTCACTGCTTGATAGAATATTTTTGAAATCCGGAATTTCTATTGCTGCCTTCAATGCTTCTTGCTTATGTTCTTTTTAAAACCTTCTTTATTTGATCACCTTAATACTATCAGATGCTCCAAGCCGAATAATACGACCTTGCTTTTGAAATTGACTCAACCAAATACCCAGTTTTTCACTTATTGGTTTTGAAACCATACCAAATTCACCTGGCAACTTACCTTCTACTGCTACAATTGCGAGGCTTTTACCGTATTTTTTCAACAAACTTGATAGTGTTTGATCTTTTATCTTCATCAGATGCACATAACCATCAGCATCCAATGCTTCGGTTGCAAGCATACTATGGGGCTCTTCGAAAATTAATTTTAAAGGTCTTTCTTCAAAATCAATTAATTGCCATGCAAGCTCAGATACTTCACGGACAAACGAATATAGATCTTCATCCCTACTCACCAAAAATATAGGATAAATGTCTTCAGTAAAAAACTCGCGCATAATAGTAATTTCATGCATTGCATTATGTTCTAACAATACATATTGAATACCGTCTACCGCAATATATTCCCTCATCTTAATCTTGAATTTGACACTGCAAGTTAAATCATTTTTAACTATTAGTCCAATCAATGGACATATTCCAATGATTTCGTTGAGTCTTTTCTTATTATGTATGATATATTAATGCCACATCAATAATTTAAGGCGCTGCTGTATTAAAAATAAATCTTCTTTATTGGACTTATCCTTCATGTAAAATGACAAATAGATGAACCCTAAAGCAAAATTGTCGTTACGAGCGAAAGAAAATATTGCTATCACTCAATTTTTATGGATGACCCGCATTAAATAAGTGAATTATTTTCATAAAAATGATGTCTATTATCCATGATAAATCTTTGATTGATTAAAAGCGCTTCAATAGAATCAAAAATTGTAGGCTAAGCAAACCTATATATTAAGTATTAAGAAATCAATCATTAAATTTGCGAAATCAAAATTAACAATACCCATGATAAGAAAATCAGAAATAAAGGTTGCCGTAACCTTAGATGAAAAAAATACGGCAAAAAAGATTGAGTGGGATGCTGACGATAAAGGAGATGCAGAATTTGAGGAGATAAAAGCAGTATCTATCTCTTTGTGGGATCACCACAAAAAAAATACGCTTCGGATGGACCTTTGGACTGACGAAATGCCCGTAGACGAAATGAAGCGAATGATCATAGATACCGTTGGAGGATTAGCACAAACCGTACTCAGTGCCACAGGCGACGAAGCCATGGCGCACGAAATGAACCATTGTGTAGACAGAATGGTACAACATGTACTTAAAGAACATGGTCCTCAAAACTAATTACCTAAGGGAGCTTATAAAGCTCCTTTTTTTTTGCCAATCACCCAAAGGAATATGCTAACTTCCATCTTTGAAGAGGCAATACAAGTTATAATAATATATGCATATCCGCTTGTTTGCATATTAAATTTCAAAGGAAGTACTAAGTTTTAA
>JAFIEW010000030.1 GCA_020832375.1 Cyclobacteriaceae bacterium | reverse complement strand
AAGTACTGTCCGTAGCAGGAGTCATGCAAATGGCATTAAATAATTTTCCTTGGGCAGCATCTATTTCTTGAACTGGATATAAGGTACTTTGATTGCTAGAAAACAAGCTCATTTTTTTCATTGCCATTTGTTGAACCCAAAAGTGATTTGGTTCATTAGCTCGATACAAATCTGTAATTTGCCCCAACTCTCCAGGCCCTTGTCCTTCAATTCCAAACGAATTCTCATGTACAAGTATAGAATCAGAAAACCCAAACACATGAATAATGGTATCTCGCTCTTGGTCTATTAAAATTAATTTACCATCGTCAACTAATTTTATCATTTTAGGCATAAAAATAGACGAGTCTCGGTATGTTTTACTCTTAAGCTGTGTCGACTTACTAATGTCCTTTTCGGTGAAAGTAACTATTTGATAATTCTCATCTACCGAATCTGGAGAACAGGATGACATTAGGGAAAACCCAACAAAAAAAACAATTGGCCTGATTAATTTAATTTTTTTTTCATTTATCAAAAACTTCAGTGTTTGTATCATGGCTTCAGTATTTCAAACTGTTAAATAGATTATATATAATGAGTTACAATTGAATCTTTTTTGTAGCTAGTAATAGCGTTTGCTTGGTAGTAAAGCAAACGCTAATTAAAACAGATATTATCTCATTACTTCTTAAGCCATTCATGGCCTGTGCAGGTGCTATCATCAACACCTCTAGCATTAAGAAATATCATTCCGCCATTTCCACAAGCAGATTCCCCATCGCAACAAATAAATTGTATTGTAACATCATCTTCGGCTGGCTTAATTTGCTTAAAAGCGGACAATTGGAAAGCTAGGAGGATTAAGGCAATTGAGGTAAAAAGAAACATAATTAATTTTTTCATCTTCGTAAAATTTTAGTTGAAAATTGATTTAGTTGAGATTTCATGAGCTAATATATATATATATCAATTCCACCAAATTTTTATCCAAAAAATTATATTGGTAATTTACAGGCGTTTAATATGATAATTTATCGACAGAAAAACAACACTCAACGAAGTTGGCTGTTAAAAAAATAACCCCTCTAAGGGTTTAGAACCCTTGGAGGGTTGAAAGAAGCGTAAGACAGGACAATCCTTCTATGGTTTTCAACCTACCTCACTCAGATCGAACTCGACATAAGCCTCACCCTCTTCGTAGGAGCGGATAATGAAAAGCTTATCACCCTCCTCATTGACGTCAAAACTGAAAAAATCCATTTGAGGATTGAGGCTGTAAAGAAACTCGCCATCATGGGTAAAAACAAAAATACGACGGCTCAATAACGACTCCTCGAAGCCATTGAATTTCCTACCGTTATAAGCAATGAACATCTTATTTTTGGAAAAGCTTGCTTTGTTGTACGCCATTATTTGGTCTTTGGATAAATAGGCTCTTTTTTCATTTCCTCGTATTTCAAAGTTCTTTACTGGAAAGTCTGAAATCGGACCAGTGATCCTATTCTTCAACTTAGCATCAGCGATATCGTAAATTTCAATTAAATGATAGTCATAAGTGCACACCATTGTTTGATTATATGGATTTACAAAATATTTGACGCCAGATAAATTAAGATCTACATAAATAAGCCTATCTATTGGATGATAGTACTCATTGGGTTCTCTTCCTATTTCGGGATACTTTCCAAAAGTATATAGGGAGTCCATTCGGTAGTTGAAAATCATAAATCTACCGTTTAAAGCAGGAATCAGTGCGGTGACAAATATAGAATCATTCGCTTTTTGTAAGCCTGTAGTTGCCTCAACTGTTAGCCCAGAGATGGGAAATGAATAATAATGGAATTTTAACTTCTTGGTGATTTTAAAATCAGAAATATCAGCAGAAAGCATTTTCTTCTCAGAGCTTGAGTACCTAAAAATTGAGTCATTTTTAAAAAAAACTCCACTGATACCAAATAGCTGGTCTGGGCCTTCTCCTTTTAATATAAAACTGTCAATGAATTTGTTGTCAGTAGTTTGATAAACAGTTAACATTGGATGTTGCTCAGGGCCCAAATCTATAATGAAAACGAAATCATCTTGTATTGTTATATCTACTTTTCGATAATAAAAAATACTGTTACCCTTTTTTATAACTTGCCCTTCAATTATATGGTCTTTCTGTTCGGGTTGGATATAGTAAAGATCTTCTTGGCGGGAATCATCAGAACAGGATAAAAGGAAAATTGAAACAAGAAAAGCATACTGAATAAATTGCTCAGAATATTTCATGATAGAATGTTAAAAAAGCATTCCACGATTTCTCAAGCTCGTGAAATGCTAATAAATTTAATAAAAAGTATAGCCTAAATATTTTTAAAATTTTTAAACTCCACAATCTCCACTTGGAATCCCGCTTGCCCATTACAGTTATTGCACCACCAAACTTCATAGCAAGTAGCATTTGCACCCACACAAGCTGCATCGATACTTGAACTTGGCATGACAAACAAGCCGAAGCCAAGCAAAAAGCTAAAGCCTACCATCATCGTTTTAATTTTTTCATCATCGTAAAATTTTAGTTGAAAATTGATTTAGTTGAGATCTCATGAGCTAATATATATATATATCAATTATACCAAATTTTTTCACAAAAATTGTATTGATTATTTGTAGCGGTTTAATATCACGATTTATCGACAGAAAAACAAAACTCAACGAACTTGGCTATTATTAAAAATAAACCCTCCAAGGGTTTAAAACCCTTGGAGGGTACGATAATGAAGCCAAATAGCTTTTCAAGAGTTCTTGGATCTTAAAAAGACTTACCTTATTACCATGCAGATAAGTCAAGCCAAAACCATTCCTAACCAAAAAAGAACTCATACTATGCAATCAGCGTTGTACCTTTGATTATGACACAAGCTCCCCGACTTTGGACCTCAGCCTTTATTTTTCATTGCCTGGCATTTTTCTTCATTGCCATGTCATTTTACTTCATGCTTCCAACACTGCCTCTGTATGTCACCGAGGTGCTGCAAGAAGATAAAAGTCGTGTCGGATACATCATTGGGGTATATGCTATCTCGGCACTCATTATCCGTCCCCTTGCCGGCTACTCTTTCGATAAATTCGGCAGACGATCGCTTTATATAGTTACTTTATTCGCTTACGTTCTTCTCATGGCGGGTTACCATCTTGCCGCATCCTTCTTGCTTTTGCTACTTTTACGCTTCCTGCAGGGAGTAGCATGGGGCATTATGACCACCGGAAGCAGCACCATCACCGCCGACATTGTACCAAACGAAAAGAGGGGCGAAGGCATCGGCATGTTTGGACTCAGCATGACACTCGCCATGGCACTCGGGCCTATTTTGGCGATAGAAACAGTCAATCGCGGGGGCTATACCCACTTATTTTGGTTTGCCGTGATCTTAGGATTTATGGGGTTCATGATTTCATTATTCATTAAAATCCCGAAAGTTCAAAACCCCGACACTAAAATTACTTGGAAAACGCTCTTCGAAGAAAAGGCCGGTAGACTTTCGGCAGTTATGCTACTCGCCGCCGTGCCCTATGCCGGCATGATGAGCTTCGTTACCCTTTATGCCGAGGAGCTCAAGCTTGTCAACGGAGGCCTTTTCTTTCTTGTGCTTGCGCTCGGTATTGCTGTATTCAGGCCTTTTGCCGGAAAAATCATGGATGTCAGAGGGCCAAGCCTGCTCATGGCGGTAAGTTTCGTTTTTACCATCGCCGGTTTAGTATATATGGGTTTTGTCCAAAATCTTACTCAGTATCTCATTGCAGGCTTCATCATTGGCGTCGGTAATGGCATTATCATGCCTGTTATTCAAACCATGGTGATCAATTTAGTGCCTGCAGACCGACGCGGAGTAGCCAACGGCACCTTTTTCTCTTCCATCGATTTGGGCATCGGCATCGGCTCTGTCATCCTCGGATACACTAGCAGCGTCCTCGGCCTGGCTAATATGTTCATTGTGTCGGCAGCCTTTCTTTTTGTATCAGCTATCCTTTTCTTCACTTTAGCACTTCCCCATTATCACCACCGCAAACTCGATGGTAGCACTCCTGAACCTTTACTACAAAAGCTAAAAGTCGCCACCAATAAAAAAGCAAGCTGAAGCAAACTACCTGGATGACCCCATAGAAACCTTAATGAGAGTTGCCCCCAGACAAAGATCTACTCTCTAGCTAATCATCATGGTAAAATTGCTTTTAAATGCACCCTAAAGTTTTTTACCAGCCCTCTATCTTTTTTAACAAGCCTTCAACCCATGCGCAAAATATCCCTAGTCTTAGGTGATTAAAGCGAAAATGTAATAAAGTAGCCATTTTTTTGCGCACCTCTCTGTCATTAAAAAATTAACTTTTTTAATAAATACTAAGCGAAACATGCTAACCAATCAAAAAACACCCACCAAACAAGCTACTCTATAAATCAAACACAAAATAATCCTTTGTTGTAATAAACTTTGCGCTGCATTAACTAAAATTAAAATCAATAACATCTTATAGGCTGCTATAGTAGCTCCGTCTTTCGTTTTTTATAAGCTTACCACCTAGACTATGAGAATAACTTTATCACTATTATTTGGGATATTTATCGTTGCAAATGCATCTTCTCAAGAGCTACGCCTTGTAGACGCTACCACCTCCCAGCCCATCGCTTTTGCGCATATTTCTTTTCCTAATCAAAAAGTACTTTTGACCACAGGAATGAATGGAGAATTTAAAATCTCTGATTTATTCAACCCAAGTGATAAAATCAAAATCACCTATGTAGGTTATGAAAGCCTAGAAATGACGCTTGCCGAGCTCAATGAAAAGATGATACCCCCAAATTTAGTGGCACTTCAACCCGCTTTCAAGCAACTCGACGAAGTGACGGTTGCCTCCGATGATGGTGCAATAGAGATCATAAAAGAAGCTTATGCTAGGCGTAAAGAAAACAATCCGAAATTTTGGGATGGTTATTATTATGAAAGCTACAATAAGCTTTACTTCACTTTTGTAACAGAAGACGATCTCATTTTCAACAGAGAGCGATTTGCACCCTCATCCCACGAAAAAGAAAAAACCGATAGACCTGAACCAGATAGCAGCATGCTAGCTTATGTCAATGAAAGGCATATTTTTCTCAACGAAAGTGTTTCAAAAAAATATTTTAAACGGCTTAACAAAGAGAAGGAGATTGTAGAGGCAAGTCGCAGTTCGGGACTTCAGGAATCCAGCTTGGCAGCTTTGGCGACCTCATTTCAACCCTTTTCTTTTTACGACAACACCATTGAATTACTGGATAAGCAGTTTTTAAACCCCATCAGCAAAGGGAGTGAACGCTACTATCGCTTTAAGATAGAAAATGCTGAACTCAGTGGCCAGGACACCGTTTTTAGCATTCGTTTTTATCCCATCCCATCAAAGGTTTTTGATGGCATGAGGGGCGTTTTGCATATTCATTCATCCAATTATGCCATCAGCGAAGTAATTGCGGAGCCAGCAATGGCTGAGGAAAAAATTTTATATCGCATACAGCAAAACTATCAACAAATAGAAGATGGCAAGTGGTTTCCTCAGCATTTAAGGGTCATGATAGGCAGTTCGCCAGGGACTAGTGGTGCCATGCAGCTCTACGGGCAAGGCGATTTTCAAATATACAATGCTTCCACCGACCCCGCACTTTGGAATAGCGTCAGGTACTTTGACCAATCAATGCAAGTAGAAGCTCTTAATCGGCAGTCAGCAGAAACGATGCTCGCCACTCGGCGTTTGGATACGCTTTCAAGTAAAGAGCTCAGCACTTATGAGCGAATGGATAGTCTTGGTAATAGTCCAGGTATGGGTAGAATGATTAAAGTAATTCAAAGCCTAAGTAGCGGGCGAGTGGGTTTAGGTAAATGGATAGACTTAGACTTAAGTGCTCTAGTTAGGTTTAATGCTTTCGAAAATATTCGGCCGGGCCTAGGTCTAAAAACTAGCCGAAATTTTAGTAGAGTAATTCAGCTTAGTGGATATACTGGCTATGGTTTTGGGGATCGCGCGTGGAAATTTGCTGGTAGCGCAAAATACACCTTTTATCCTGATGCAAATGGCTACTTAAGCCTTAACTATCTCAATGATCTACAAGAACCTGGCGCTACCCCCTTCCTTGGCGATGCAAACATGCTCAAATCTGATGCTTTCCGCAAGTTTTTTGTGGGTCGCTTCGATGGCATACAGGCAGTAAGCGCCTCTTTGCATATGAACTCAGGCGCAAATCTAGGACATGAAGTATACGCCGGCCAAGAGCAATTGCGTCCTCTTTACGATTACAACTTTGAAGATAACATACAGCTTTTTGACTATCAGCGGCTCAGCTACACTTTCCGATATGTGCGGGGTGAGCGCTTTATCAATGTAGCAGGACAGCGAATCTTACAACAGCAAGGCAATCAATACCTCGTGTTTAAGGCAGAAAAAATTTTTCCAGAGTGGGATGCTATCAGTAGCGACTTTTGGCGGCTAAGCGCAAAAATGGGAGGCAATATTCGACTGGGTAGATTGGGCACAAGCAGCATCAACTTCTATGGTGGCTATACCGACGCTGACATCCCCTATCCGTTCCTTTTCAATGCTAGAGGTGCAGGTAGTGGCAATTTCTTCTTCACCGAAAGCTTCTTTCAGGCTATGGGGCTCTTTGAGTTCACAGCTAATATCTTCGCATCAGCATTTCTGACTCATAATCTTGGCTATATAGGATTTGAAAGAAGTTATTCTAGGCCAGAAGCTCATATCATCCACGGCACTGGCTTTGGCTGGCTCAAGGAGCAACAACAAGATGGCGGCATCAACATACAAGACTATCGCGAAGGCTATCATGAAAGTGGTCTCCTCATCAAAAATTTATTGAGAGCCGACTATCTTGGAACAGCCTATTATAATATCAATATAGGCGCAGTCCGTCGTTGGGGCGCATACACCAGAGAAAATACTATAGACAATTATCAGCTACTCGTAAGCTTAGAAATAGGTCTTTAGTCAATCATTTTGGCCGGAATGAGCCTAGTAATTAGATGGTTGCGGTGTATTTTCTTTTCTTTTGCTTGGGATGAGAACAGCAGCTGATCGATTGAAATGAAATAACATTGATGGGTTCAGTTAGCTAATGAATTTCCAAAGCATCATGCTATGCTTATAAAGAATAAGAAAATGACTACTCTGATTCACCTTCAAAAAGGGTCTGTACTTCTTGCGCATGGTAGCCAATTTCATTGAGATACTTAGCTACCGTGGCCGTATTGCCATGCGTAGGATAAATATATTGCGCACCAGATGCTTTGATTGCCTTCATCATCCCATCCCAGTCTACGTGATCGGAAAGTACAAATCCTCTATCTGCCGCTCGTCGTCTTTGATTACCGCGTATTCTCATCCATCCGGACGCCATAGCTGTACGGAAAGGCTTGAATTTATTGACCCAAGCACTACCTAAAGCCGCCGGCGTCGCAATGATGAGTGCTCCACGATAGTCATCTTTTTTTTCGCGACCTTCTACCTTAGGAAAATCTCTTAATTGTGCTCCATCAGCTCTCAAAGCCGATGTGGCATTATATACAGCCCCATGCAAGTAAACGGGACCAATGGAGGGGTCAATGCCTTCCATAATTCGTTGTGCCTTTCCTAGTGCATAAGCAGTAATGATAGAACAAATGCCTTGGCTAGCGTTAGCTTGCCACCATTGGTTGATTTCATCAAAAACCACTTCTTGAGGATCCCACTTATAAATAGGTAAGCCAAAGGTGCATTCGGTAATGAAGTGATCGCAAATTGCAGGTTCCCAAGCTTGGGAAATACCGTCATTCTCAACTTTATAATCACCCGACACACCCCACCGCTCACCCTTATGCTCTACGAGTATCTGTGCAGAGCCGTAGATATGACCTGCTGGGATAAAAGTGAAGTTTACACCATTGATATTGATTTTTTCGTGGTAGGCTACTCCTTGAAAGGAAATGTCACCAAGTCGTTGTTTCATGATCGACTCAGAATGATAGTGCGCTAGATAGTGCTGATGGCCATACCTAGAGTGATCGGCATGAGCATGGGTGATGAGTGCTTTTTTTTCAGGATACCAAGGATCTATAAAAACATCAGCCAGTGGACAATAAATACCTGAAGGTCGAAATTCTAGAAGCCGTGCCATTTATACATACCTTATAATTTTCGGCTTTTCATGAGGCTCAGGGTAACTAAACCGAATACCCCTACTTACAGAATGATAAGCATCCATACCCGTACCCATAGCAAAGTTACCTTTGCTCAAGTCCACGTATCCGTCTTCCTTCTGAAAACATGAAGGAAAGCTCACCTCTAGCACTTTACCAACAAGTAGGATGGTATCATTAAAAGTGATTTTAGAATGTTCCTCATATGATAAACCTAACCTCACTGTGCTTTCTTTCACATAAGGTGCAGGAAACTCATTTTGATAATCAACACCAAAACCACAATGCTCAAACTCTGAACCATCCCATTTTGCAGCCGTATGATGAGCTTCCGAGGCGTAATTCATAGGGATATAATTAACAGTAAAATAGCGGTGTTCTAATATATTTTCTAAGGTGTGACGCGCAACTGTATGTGGTCTAAAAAGAATGCCTAAAGCTGGTGGGTTGGCTCCTATATGGAAAACTTGACTAAATATGGCTAGATTGGTATCTCCTTGCGAGTTTTGACTTCCTATTAAAACGGTATTTTTAAATCCGGAAAGGCTATTCATCATTTGCCCTCTAAATCGGGAAGGCAGTTGATTAATTTTATCTAGCGTATAATTGATTTGCTCATTCATGATTGGAATGCTTCTTCTACGGTTTCGCAGTATTTTAGATCAAATTGTTCAAAAAAGTCACCATCCCATTCTTCTAGAATTTTATTTCTTTCTAGCTCTACTATTTTCCTAAACCACTCTTCTTGAGGCAATATTTTTCTGTGTTTGTTAAGTCCCATTGCTTTGAGATCTACTTTCCACTCTGTGAAATACCACCGCATAGAAGGCTGATGAAAAGCTTTTAAATTAGATTTATCAAGAATAAATTTTTTATTAATGCCAGAGGCTACTAGGTCGGAAACTTTAAGCAAGGTGCTTTTAAAAAACTTAATCGGAGTATACTCTTCTTTCAACTTGCAATAAATAACGCCAGATTCTTTATCATAGGCTATCAAAGCAAACCGATCATCTACTGCAATTTCTAGAGGCAATTCTGCGCTTATGAGGTCCATAGCTTATTTTATTTAATGAAAAGAAGTTCTTGCCTTCGTTTTGTTTCCGTTAATATCTCTTTTCAGTGAGTTCAACTCCTTTTCCAAACGGTTAGCATAGTCAATAGTTGTCTTCATCATATTCTGCTGAGACATAATCTGTTCATTCAGGAAAGAGAGTTCTTCATTCAATTGCGAAATTTTCTCCTCGTACTTCTCTTGAATACGTTTTTTAGCTTTCTTTTCTTTTGCTAATTCCTCTTTCAATATTAAAAATGATTCCGGGGGCGTCTTCATATATGGATTGGCTGCTCTATTTCTAACTAATTATCAACACTATAACCTTCAAAAAAAGGATATGTTTAACTTTACTCAAACAAAAAAGCTTCTCTCTCAAATCATGAGAGAAAAGCTTTTTATATTTTTAGCTAGAAAACTTATTTATTTCTCTATGGCTTCTTTCAAGCTATCTGCATACTGTATATCCATATCACGAGCCTTTATTTCAGGGTTTTCATGAAATATCTTTTCTCTTCCAATCTTTACACTCTCTTGAAATACACGATCATTTGGTAAAATCTTACGATGTGTTTTAAGACCGTGAGTAAACATTTCTTCTTTCCATTCTATAAAATACCATTCCATAGAAGGCTGATGAAATACTGTCAAGTTTCTTTTATCAAACACCAATTTATTGACTTTTCCAGCTTTTGTTAATTCACCTATCTTGGCAAAAAGCTTTTTAAAATCACCGATGGGAATGTAATTTTTTACAGCAGATACAATACAAGTCTTAGTACCTTCTACCATATGAATTTCTGCGTATTTGAAGTCCTCAACTAGCGCTAGTACGAAACCATCTTTTGTCGTTGTGCTCATTATTTTAACGTTCTTTTATTTTATTTATATAACGCTCGCTTGACTATTGGGTTACAAAGGTTTTAAATTACCCATGCCTCCATCAACACCAATCACTTGTCCTGTAATCCAGGAAGACTGACTAGATAAAAGGAAAGCACTTATAGATGCAATATCGGACGCCTCGCCCACCCTACCAATAGGATGACGCTTATCGGATGCTTCTTTTTTATCTTCTGACGAAAGTAACTTTTTTGCTAGAGGTGTGTCGGTAAGTGAAGGAGCAATTAAATTGACTCTAATCTGTGTAGATGCCCACTCAGCGGCTAAAGATCGCCCCAAACCTTCTAACGCCCCTTTCGCAGCAGCAATACTAGCATGAAAATTCATTCCCGTACCTACTGCTACCGTACTATATAACACTACAGAGCTACCTTTGGCTTTCTTAAGACCATCGTGACAAGCCTGCAGCACTTTTACAGCACCCAAAACGTTGATCTCGAAATCATTACTGAAGTCTTTATCTTTAAGCCTATTGAATGGTTTCAAATTGATAGATCCTGGCAAATAAACCAAACCATGAATTTCCTCAGGCAAATTATTAAGTTCATCTTTTAGTACATCGAAACTATTATAGTTAGCACCGGCTTCCTTCATTTCATCAGACTCAGTTCGTCCATATACGTGCAGGTTGGCTCCTTCTTTGCCCAGCTGCTTGATTAACGACGACCCTACTCCTGTGCTTCCTCCTATGATGACAATGTTTTTATTCTCGGTACTCATAAAAATGTTTATTTTGATTGATAAATGTGATTTAAAAACTCTGATTTTGTAGCATGCTCTTTAAACTTACCACAAAACTGCGAAGTCGTCGTTGAACTCGTATCGTCTTCAATACCTCTAGAAGCGACACATAAATGCTTCGCATCCATGACCACAGCTACATCTTCAGTGCCTAAAATTTCTTTCAACGATTCAGCAACTTGCATTGTTAATCGCTCCTGTACTTGTGGTCGTTTAGCGAAATATTGAACTAAACGGTTAATTTTTGATAACCCAATAACCTTACCATTTGATATATAAGCAACATGTGCCTTACCAATAATTGGTACAAAGTGATGCTCACAATTAGAATAAAAGGTAATATCCTTTTCTATGAGCATTTCATTATATCCGTACTTATTATCAAACAGCTTGATATCAGGCATATTGGCTGGGTTGAGACCGCTGAATATCTCTTTGATATACATTTTTGCTACTCTATGAGGAGTACCTCTTAAGCTGTCGTCGGTAAGGTCTAGACCTAAAATATGCATGATTTCTCTGAAATGCTTTTCAATGAGCTCAATCTTAAGATCATCATCTTGATCGAAAGCTCCTGGTCGCATGGGTGTTTCAGATGAGGTGCCAATGTGATTGTCTCCAATTACATCTATCTCTTCAGTGTGCTTACTACCATTTTTAAGCGGGGTATTCAACGAAGTTTCTTGGGGTTTCATATAATCGTACATTTAGTTCAAGCTTGTTATTAATTTTCTCTCTTAAAATATTCCAAATAACCACTGCAATGTTTTCCGCAGAGGGGTTGAGATCTTTAAATTCATCGGTATCTAAATTTAAGTTTTTGTGATCAAATCTATCTAAGACGTGCTCTTTGATGATATCGCTAAGCTCTTTCATATCTACAACATATCCAGTGTCAGGATCGGGTTCACCAATTACCTTCACTATCAATTCATAATTGTGCCCGTGATAGTTATTGTTATTGCATTTTCCAAATACTTTTTCATTCTTTTCATCAGACCAGTTGGGATTGTTTAATCGATGAGCTGCATTGAAATGCTCTTGTCTGAATACGGCTATTTTTGGCATTCTTTTATATTGGTTCTTTTTTGTTTTATTTATGAATAGTATGAACTGAAAGCTATGGACGAAAGTTCTACAAAAATTTATATAATAGTGTATTTAAGTAATTACAACCATGACAAAAACAATGACTTTTGTCATTTTGTTCAACTTATGTTAAACAAAAAAGCCAGCGCCTCTATTGAGGCCACTGGCTAATCAATTGATTATTAGCACCTAAACTAATTTATAAATTTTTTCTAATTGGGTTTTCTATTGAAAAAAAGGAAATTGAGTAAAAACACTCAGTTTATTTGACCCAATCATCTACCAATTTGGCAGAAAGCAGACTCAAAGGAATTCCTCCTCCAGGATGCACACTCCCCCCACAAAAATATAGATTCTTTATTTTTGAAGAGCGATTAGAATGCCTCAAAAATGCAGCAAACTTATTGTTACTACTATTTCCATAAAGCGAACCTTGCGCAGAGCTTGTGCGACTCTCAATACGAATAGGATCTAGGACTTCCTCTACTTCAATTAAACCGCCGATCGGAAAATCCAACATACGACTTAGCTTATCGATAATCATCTGTCGTGCTTGCTTCACCAGCTCCGCCCAATCTTGGCCTGAATTATTGGGTACATTGATCATGGTAAACCAATTTTCACAGCCTATGGGAGCATCTGCAGGTTCATACTTTGAACTGATGTTGACATATACGGTCGGATCTTCATAAAGCGTGCCTGAAAAAATCGCAGCAAACTCCTTCTCATAATCTTTGGTAAAAAAGATATTGTGCAAATCAAGCTGCTCAAAACTTTTCTTCATTCCCCAATAAAAAATAAGCGCGCTACTCGATTTTTCTTGACTCACCAATCGTTTTGGTGCCTTCACATCAGGCAAAAGATCTTTATAGGTATTCACCACATCCCGATTGTTAATAATTATATCTGCAGCAATCTCAGCTCGATCAGTGGCCACTCCTATCGCTCTTCCCCCTTTATGAATGATACGATCGACCTTCTGATTAAAATGAAACTTTACCCCTAAATCTTTTGCCAAATTGAAGATTGCCAAGGTAATACTATACATTCCTCTACGTGGAAAGTAAGCTCCTTTATGAAATTCTAAGCTTGGAATGATGTTTAAAGTCGCAGGTGCCTGATAAGGATTACTACCATTGTAAGTTGCATACCGATTGAAAAGTTGCACCACCCGATCATCATCAAATGCGGCTCGATTAGCCTCATCCATTGTTCGGAAAAAATCAAAGCGGTGAATTTTAGAGTAGGCTTTTAGTGCATCTTTATTCAAAAAAGTAGAGGCCTTATGTACACTTCTCTCCATAAAAACAGGACTCAGGTAGCGATACAACTCCTCACTTTTTTTCAATGCTTTCTCTAAGTTTTCCACAGGCTCTCCTGTCTTATCGTGCACCTCCTGTATAAACCGATCTATGTCTGCATAGGCTTTGATAAAAGTGCCATCTTCATAAAAATAATGACAATTTACAGCTAGGCGATCGTAGGCAAAATATTTCTCCATTGGCTTACCTGCCAAGTCAAATAGCTCTTTTACATACTCTGGCATAGTAAATAGTGAAGGCCCTGCATCAAAGCGATAGTTTCTCAAACGAAATTCACTCAGCTTACCGCCCGGGAAAGCATTGCCTTCCAAAACCTCAACTTCATATCCTCTTACAGCCATCCTCACAGCCGATGCTAAGCCCGCTATGCCAGCACCTATGATTACCACTTTTTTATTGCTCATAATCTGATTTTTTCACTCCAATGCATAATAAACCGCACATAAGTCAAATCAAAGATAAATCATTTTGTTGGGGGATTACTCAGCTTATTTGAGATTTTAAGTGTTCGGCATTTCTTTTTGCGTGGAATGAGGATATAAGAAAGCCTCCTACCCCAAAAAGAATCAAGGTACTATTGAGCATGCTTAAAATGCTTGCCACACGTTTTTTAAAAGACCTACCAGCAATAAAACTATAATGTTAAAGGCCATATCTGATGATCCATTTTTCAAAATAAAAAGCTTAAAATTGGCTTTAATTAATAAGGGAGCTAGGAACAATGAAGCGTGGTGTAAGCTTCATGACAGCAGGCACTAAAAATAATAGTGCATAAAAAAAGCTTATCGTAAATTTAACTATACGATTGTATAAGCTACAACAGCCTGTCTTGGGATGTTTTACGGATGCAAAGCAAGCTTTGAAAAATTGAATTCTCCTACTCAGCTACTATTTATAACAGCACATATCCCTAAGCTAAAAAAGTAAAGGCAATAAAAAAGCTTCGCTTTTTATAGCGAAGCTCAAAAACATACTCTAATATGTTTAAACTAAAATTAAGCTAACTTTACGTTAACCGCGTTTAGTCCTTTTCTTCCTTCTTCAAGATCGAATGTAACTTCGTCATTTTCGCGGATCTCATCAATAAGACCTTTAGCGTGTACGAAATATTCTTTCTCTGATTCTTCCTCTTTAATGAAACCATATCCTTTGGTGTCATTAAAGAACTTAACTGTACCTTTGTTCATTCTTGAAATATTATATTTAAACTGACGTAAAGGTAAGGCTTTTTTTCAGGAATCTAACATTTAAGCTAAATAATTTTAATAATTCTTGAAAAAACTGTCATCAATTGATTATTAGGCTGATTAAGAGCATTTTAAGCTATTCAGCATCACCCCATTTAAAAATTAGAAACCTCCCAAAAAAGGATAAAGCAATAGGCTACTCGCGTTTGTCTTCAGATCGGGTAGACATAAATACGATGCATAGATCAGCTTGTTAGACTTGAGGCAGCATGTGTTTGAATAATCACTACCCCCTTTTAAAAGTATGCAGCCTTTACCAGTTCGTATGGCCTCGTTTAGATCATGAGTCGACTACTATTCTCATTCCCCGCAAAAAAAAGACCCAAAAGCCATAGTGGCAATCGGATCTTTTCGCTTTTAACAAACAAGTGATTGCTAGAAAATATGGCCAAAGCCGAAGAAGAACTGAGAGCCTTCAGCGCCACTAGCAAAATCAAGTCTTACAATAGTGGACTGGTTCCAAGCGATACGACCACCAATGCCTGGTGCTCCTCTCCATCCGCTCAAGCCTACATTGCTTAAGTTGTCCCATCCGCGACCCATGTCGTAGAATGGCTGTACGCCGATAGCAAAGTGCTGATTCAAGGCATTGAAATCGTATAGCCTGAATCTAGCTTCAATATTTACCAAGCCGATTGCTGGAGCCACGAAACGTGACTCGCGGAAAGCTCTTAAGGACCTGTCGCCACCTAATACGTTGATACCACCCGCTTCAGCTTGCGAAGAAAGGTCGAACATTTCTAACCAGTTGATATTATTACCCCAAACGTACCCGAATGAGGCCATACCCGCAAGGGTCAATCGGCTTTTTCCTCCTCTCCACTTAGCCACGGTATTGAAATATTGACCTTGCACCATGAATTTGTTAAAGTCAAAGTCTGACCCTAACCAAGGCGCAGAATACTCATGAGAATATTCTAAGAAAACACCTTTTGATGGATCTGGCTCTAAGTCACGTGTATCCCAGATTAAGGCTGTCGCGAGCATGGATGTGAAGAACCAATCATTATTGCCTATTGCATTGACACCGCTGATGTTGAATTCATCCCATGTGCTGCCTTGGGTGCTTCCATCGCCTGTTCTAGCAATGGCATCTTTGTTGATGAGCGTTTGCTCATTGATAGCCTCTACCTCATTGCCCATAGCATCGAAGGCCTCCTCTGCCACTCTACCTGTCCAGTCGTTGGTTCGGGTGAAAAGCGCCTCATAACCAAACATGAACCTCAACTTACCCCCATACCATACGCGCTCAGGAAGTACGTTGAAAAGCATTTCTTCAATTTCTATCTCATTGTAGTGAGTGTTAGTAACCAAGCCACCATTTCGGGTTCTTGCTCTAGCCAAATTGTCTAAATAGCTATCGATAGTACCAAAAGAGGCCGCAGGTGCCTGACCCGTTCTTGCTTGATCGAACTCCTCTAAAGAACGTAAGCTTTGCTCACCAATTCCGAAATATTGGAAGTTAGGGTCAAATTCATAAAGCGCATCTACCCTCAAGCGCCAAGGACTATTGAACAGATAAGGTACGTCAAGATTGAATCCTCCCTGCAATCGTCCGTTGGTGAAAAACTTAAAGTCTGTCGTCAACCGATAGCGATAAGGGGTGTAGTAGAAAAAGGGATCGTTGGCATCGCGGTTTTGGTAGAAGAAGGCAGTACCTCCCACCCCAAGTCCACGTATTGGATCAATTTCAATATCAGGGAAGCCCGTCACAAAAAAACCCTCTCTCTTGGTGAGAATGTCATCATCACTGAGTCTTTTAATTCTATCTACTTCAAAAGGCATAGTAATCGTATCAGCTATTTGCAGCCTGTATTGATTTTGCTCTCTCATCTGTAGTGCTTTTTTGGTAGGCGGGGTTATTACATTCTCCTGCGCATAAGCTACTGATACACTTGCAATAAAAAATATTGCGACTAGTAGTTTTTTCATCATTCTACTGTTTTAAATTGGGTGAATTTTTAATTGTTGTTAACCAAACTTGTTTTTCTAATTATTGAAGACCTAGCAACCAAACTGCGCATCCGAAGTAGATGAGTAGTCCTGTAATATCGACGATAGTAGTAATTGCGGGGGATGCTGCCACAGCGGGGTCTCCACCAAACTTTCTGACCATGAGGGGAAGGCTAGCTCCTATGCAGGTAGCGGTTATCACTTGTAGGCTTAGTGCAAATGAGATCACGCCCGCAATTTGCCAAAGTGAATACATTTCAGGCACCTCTGTTTCCCAACTCAGGTATAAGACTTTACCGTAGGCTAATAAGCCGAGGCAACAAGCGATGAAAAATGAAATCCTGAATTCTTTAAAGATTACTTTCATCCAATGCAATGGCTTAATTTGCCCGAGAGCCAAAGCCCTTACAATCACTGTTGCCGACTGAGAGCCAGCATTACCGCCCGTATCGGCCAGCATCGGCATGTAAAGCGCAAGAATGATAAGGCTCTCTAGCGTAGCCTCATACCGATGAATGATCATGCCGCTTACGATGCCTACCGCAGCTAAAGAAACCACCCAAACTACCCGTGCGCGAAAGTGCTGCCATACATTAGTTTCTAGGTAAGGAAGGCTCTCTTGCTCGCTATGGATACCCATGAACTTTTCCATATCCTCCGTATGCTCTTCTCGAATCACATCGATTGCCTCGTCATAGGTTACTATGCCTAGCAGCTGGCCTTGAGCGTTGACGATAGGCAAAGCAACCAAATCGTACTTCTCAATTTTCCGTGCCACTTCCTCCCTGTCTTCTGTCACCAATGCGCTAGGTGCTGGACTTTTGATAATTTGATCTAAGGTCTCGCTAGGCTTACTCAAAATGAGATCTTTCAAGCTGAGATATCCCACCAAATTCTTATAAGGATCCACCACATATACATGGTACATCATCTTCTTTGAGTCTGCATCCTTCCTGAGTTTCATCAAGGCAGACTCTACGCTCATGTGAAGGTTGAGCGTAGCAAAGTCGGTGGACATGATCCCTCCAGCGCTTTCAGCAGGATAGGCAGCCAAATTCAATACATCCTGCCTGACTAGAGGCTCTAAAAAAGGCAGCAACTCTTGCTGTTCTTCTTTTGTCAGTTGCTGAAAAAGATCCGTGCGATCTTCAGATGGCATATGATTGAAAAGAGAAGCAAATCGCTTGGCACTGAATGACCGATAGAAATCTAGCTGCCGACTAATAGTAAATTGAGAAAACAATAGCCCTTGCTCTTCACTATCAAAATAAGAAAGTGCTCTTACCAAGTCACTATTATCTAGCTCTTGCATGAACTGCGCAAGCTCTATAGGCGGAAGCTTCTTCAGCTCCTGAGCTAAATCAAGAGAAAACCTTGTTTGCTCTAATTGCCCTTTCCATCTGTCGATAACTTGCTGCATACTTCCTTCCTCTTTTATAATCACGATGCAAAAGTAGGGAAGCCATGCCTCAAAGCTGGTTAGAGGTATTTTAGAATATCATTAGAATACGATTAGAATCGGCAGTCAAGAAAGGTAGATCACTGCAAACGAGTCTGAAGTGTCAGTAAGATTTTGATGATTTCTTATCTCCTAGTATGGAGATTAACTTCAAAAAAATAAAAAACATCCTAGTGTATTGTAAAAAGATCTTACTACTAGGATGTTTCTCTTATTAAACCCGGATTCTACAACTTGAAAAATAAGTAACGTAAATAGCTAACTTTTGATTGTAGCATGAAAGTGCCTATGTATCAAATGGTGATTTTATCCCTTCCCGAATTCTGGTAGAAATGTAAAAACCCAACTGCACAAGTTAGGGTTTTTGAAAAAAAAGATACTTTCATTGAACATGTCAGTTGATGAATTAAATGCTGCTCTAAAAATTAGTTAGATGGAATTATGCGTTAGGGTTCGTTATGAGAGCTAAAAATACTTCAAAATCAAACGCTTCGCTGCATTTAACGCCTTCACAATAGCGGTGCTGTGCCTTAGTCGTTAAACACTTGGTTTTCTTGTACTTTTAGCTCGGAATAGAAATTCTAATGCATATTTCGGGTTAAATTACCAATGGTAAAATATCAGGTTCAAGCCTAAAAAATATGTCCGAAGCCAAAGAAGAACTGCGATCCTTCAGCGCCACTTGCAAAGTCGAGTCTCACAACGGTAGACTGATTCCAAGCAATGCGGCCACCGATACCGGGTGCACCTCTCCAACCATCGAAACCAACACGGCTTAAATCGTCCCATCCTCTACCCATATCATAAAAAGGCTGCAGGCCTAAAGCAAAGTGCTGATTAAGCATATTGAAATCATAAAGTCTAAATCTTGCCTCCAAATTAATTAATCCAATGGCAGGTGCTACAAATCGCGACTCCCGGAAAGCTCTTAGTGATCGATCGCCACCGAGCACGTTGATTCCTCCAGCTTCGGCTTGTGAGGAAAGGTCAAACATCTCTAGCCAGTTGATACTACTTCCCCATACGTATCCAATAGAAGCCATACCGGCGAGCGTCAAGCGGCTTTTACCTCCCCTCCAGCGAGCGACGGTATTAAAATACTGACCCTGAACCATGAATTTATTGAAGTCAAACTGTGAACCTAACCAAGGAGCAGAGTACTCATGCGAATATTGAAGAAAAACACCCTCTGATGGATCAGGCTCTAAATCTCTAGTATCCCAAATTAAGGCACCTGCCAGCATAGATGTAAAAAACCAGTCGGTATTTCCAATCTCGTTAACACCTCCTATATTGAAGCGGTCCCACTTACTCCCATCTGTGCTGCCATCTCCGGTTCGAGCAATCGCATCTTTATTGATGAGCGTTTGCTCATTGAGCGCTTCTACTCTCGTACCATCAGAAAGGAAAGCCTCTTCGGCTATTCTACCCGACCAGTCATTGGTTCTTGTAAAGAGCATTTCGTAGCCAAACATAAATCGTAGTCTACCCCCATACCACACCCTTTCGCCGAGAAGGTTATAAAGCATCTCTTCTATTTCAATTTCATTGTAGTGGGTATTGGTAGCGAAGCCTCCATTGCGAACGCTAGCTCTCGACAGATTGTCTAAATAAGAGTCAATCGTGTTGAAACTAGGGGAAGGCTGACCCGTCCTAGCTGAATTCATCTCCTCTAAAGACCGCTTACTTTGCTCACCTATACCAAAATACTGGAAGTTAGGGTCAAATTCGTAAAGAGCATCTACTCTCAAGCGCCAGGGACTATTGAAGATATAAGGTACGTCAAGATTGAATCCTCCTTGCAATCGTCCGTTGGTGAAATATTTAAAATCCGTTGAAAGTCGATATCGGTAAGGTGTATAGTAAAAGAATGGATCTTGTGCATCGCGATTCTGGTAAAAAAAGGCTCTTCCCCCAATACCCAAACCTCGAATAGGGTCAACTTCTACATCAGGAAAGCCTGTCACAAAAAAGCCCTCTTTTTTAGTCAAAATATCATCCTCACTTAGTCGCTTTCGAGAGTCAATATTGAAAGGGGTGGTAATGGTATCCGCTATTTGTAGGCGATAGCGGTTTTGCTCTCTAAGATCTCTTTCTTTAGCTGTTGGTGGATTAAATACGTCTTCTTGAGCTACTGCGATTTGAATACAAAAAAGTGTAATGGCTAGCAATAGAGCTTTTTTCATGTTATCAGAAATATTTTATGTGTGTGTAGATTATTTAGTTTTTAAAAATTGATGATCGAACTGTAGGTGAGGTATAGAAGCGCATTTGTACATTATCAATTTACTTGCAAAAATACGAAGAGAATTAACATAGGTTAGGTATTTATTCATAAAAAACTGAAAATCAGACACATAAAACTAACGTATCAAAATTGATTTTTTTCAAAAGAGTTGCTGCACAACCAACTTTCAAAAGTTGAGATGATTACTAATCTACCAGCTAAGAATATTTTTCGCTATCCAACCAACTCCTTTCCAGTCCCATTCGAATGCGTTCGTGTAAAAAAGCTCCTTTATCAAACCCATATTTGGTAAATTGAGCATGAACTTAAGAGCAAAACGTGCTTGATTCTCATTCCCACTTAAACTAAAACCATTCTAACAAAATGAAAAAACTACTTTTGGCATTGTCGCTAACTTTTGTAATCCTAGAGCTAGCCGCCCAAGGCACAAGGGTTCTCCGACAGCCTACCCTTTCAGATGAGTATGTGGTATTCATTCATGCCAATGACCTTTGGCGCGCGCCTAAGTCAGGCGGAGATGCTGTAAGGCTCACTACTTTTGAAGGATACGAGTCTGCGCCGCATTTCTCTAAAGACAGCAAAACCATTGCCTTTAGTGCTGAATATGATGGCAATATTGATGTATACACCGTTCCTGTAACGGGTGGCACTCCTAAGCGAGTAACCTATCACCCTGGTCCCGACTTTGTGGAAGGCTGGACACCCGAAGGCGACATTTTATTTCGCACAGGTAGAAGAGGACACCCCACTAAAATATCACAACTTTACACCGTCTCACCAGAAGGTGGATACCCAAACGTATTGGTAGACATCCGAGCTACCTACGGGGAGATATCACCCGATGGCAAACATCTTGCCTACACTCCCATCAGCTCTTGGGATCCCGAATGGAGAAACTATAGAGGTGGACAGGCGATGCCCATTTGGATTTTAAACCTCGAAACCTTTGATCTAATCAGAACCCCTCAGCCTGATAAAGAGCGTCATCTCTACCCTGTGTGGGTAGGTGAGAAAATCTACTACCTATCAGAAAGGGACTTAGCGAGCAATATATGGAGCTACGACATCAATACCGGTGAAGAAGAGCAAATCACCTTTCACAAAAAATTTGATGTGAAAAGCCTCAGCGCCAATGGTACTGAAATTGCTTACGAACAGGGTGGATACCTCCACTTGCTTAATACAGCCAATAAATCTACCCAGCAGCTAGAAATAAATGTGCAGGGAGACCTTAACTTCAGTAGAGCAAGGTGGGATGAGGTTACAGGAAGCAAGGTTCTCAATCCACAGGTCTCTCCCAATGGAAAACGCGCCCTCTTCGAATATAGGGGTGACATTTTCACCTTCCCCAAAGAAGAAGGAAGCTGGCGCAACCTCACCGAAAGCAGCAATGCCGCAGACCGCTACCCTATTTGGTCACCTGAAGGCGATAAGATCGCATGGTTTACTGATGAAAGCGGAGAATACCAACTGGTAGTTGCCGACCAATTCGGACAAGATCGCAAATACTACGATCTCGACGAAGAGCAACCTAGCTTCTACTTTACCCCCGACTGGTCGCCTAACGGTAAAATGATCAGCTTCACCGATACCCACTACAACCTTTGGTATATCGACCTAGGCACGGGTCGTGTTAAAAAAGTGGACACTGATGGATTTGCACATCCCAACAGAACCATGAATCCCAATTGGTCGCCTGACAGCCGATACATTGCATACGAAAAGCAACAGAATAGTCACTTCAAAGCAATATGGATCTATGACACTCAAAGCGATAATCGCCATCAAGTATCTGATGGTCTAGCAGATGCCACTTCTGCAGCTTGGGATCAGTCAGGTGAATACTTATACTTTTTGGCCAGCACCAACTACGGTCTAAATACAGGATGGCTGGACATGAGCTCTTATGACCCACAGACCACTCGAAGCCTTTATGCTTTGGTGCTCACAGCGGATGGTAAAGCTCATAACATTCCAACAAGCGACGAGGAGGAAGCCCAAAAAGAAGAAGAGAAGGAGGAGGAGAAAAAGAAGAAAAAAGCGAAGGATGCAAAAGAGGAGAAAGCCGCGAGCATCGACTTTGATGGCATTCAAAAGCGAGTGGTCGCTCTCAAATTGCCAGCACGAAACTATCCTTTTATCAAAAGTGCGGGTAAGCACCAATTGTTCATTGCTGAATCGATTCCTAACGAAACAGGCTTGAAAGTACATCAATACGATGTGAAAAAAGAAAAAGCAGAAGACTTCCTGTCAGGGGTGAGTGCGATGGTAGTTTCGAAAAATGGGGAGCATACGCTCTTTCAAACATCTGGGAGCTGGAGTATCAGCGGCACCAAATCGAAGCCAAAGCCTGATGATAAGATCAAGGTTTCCGCCAAAATGAAGGTGGTGCCTCATGAAGAATACCGTCAAATGTTTAAGGAAGGCTGGCGCTTCATGCGTGACTTCCTTTATGTGGACAATGTGCACGGAGCTCCTTGGGAAAAAGTATACAACTGGTATGAGCCATGGCTCGACCATGTGCACCATCGCAGAGACCTCAACTACCTTATAGAAATTCTGAGCGGTGAGGTTTCTATTGGTCACTCTTATGTGTCAGGCGGAGATATGCCCAATGTAAATCGCGTGCCGGTAGGCCTACTAGGCGCTGACTTTGAGCTCGCTGATGGACGGTATCGCATCCAAAAAATCTATAGCGGTGAAGATTGGAATCCTAATATTTCTGCGCCATTGGCCGTACCCGGCATGAAGGTGAAAGAAGGCGACTACATCATTTCGATTGAGGGTAGGGAAATCACCGAGGAGGAAAATATTTACGAGCATCTCGCCCAAACGGCAGGTCGTACCATTCGGCTCACTGTCAATAGCCGCCCTACAGCAGAGGGTGCAGTGACCATGCTAGTGAATCCAGTAGCCAGTGAAAATAGCCTCCGCTATATCGACTGGGTAGAAGGCAATCGCCGCAAAGTAGACGCCCTATCAGATGGTAAGTTAGCTTATGTGTACATTCCAAATACCAGCGGGCCAGGCTTTACGAGCTTCAACCGCTACTACTTCTCTCAGCAAGATAAGCAAGGCGTCGTTCTCGACGAGCGCAACAATGGCGGTGGCTCAGCAGCTGACTATATCATCGACATCCTCACCAGAGAGCCTGTTGGCTACTTCAACAGCAAAGCTGGCGACAACCGCCCATGGACTTCGCCAATAGCTGGCATTTGGGGTCCGAAGGTGATGATTATCAATGAACGCGCAGGCTCTGGCGGCGACTTGTTGCCCTATATGTTCCATAAAAAGTCGATCGGCCCGTTGGTAGGTACGCGCACCTGGGGTGGCCTTGTAGGTACTTGGGATACCCCTCGCTTCGTAGACGGTGGTAGAATGGTAGCACCGCGAGGTGGCTTCTTCGATACCGACGGTGAGTGGGCCGTAGAAGGTGAAGGAGTGGCACCCGACATCGAAGTAATCGATGAGCCTAAGATCGCTGTAGAGGGTGGTGATGCCCAGCTTGAGCGTGCAGTAAAAGAAGCGCTTAAACTACTCGAAACCGAAGCTTTTGAATTAAAGCCCGAGCCAGCAGCACCAGTAAGATGGGTGCGTCCTGATGGCTATGATGATGAAAAATAAAAGTTAAGAACAATTCAAAATAACACCTATACAGAAAACCCTAAGTATTTGCTTGGGGTTTTCTTTTTTCGTGGGATGAAGATAGTAGTACCTTCCTTTTCAGATTAAATGAAGTCCATCTGCATAAAGTCGCTGAATTTTGATGAATCAATCAGCATACTTTCAGATACATCAAATACTTGGTACTTTTGTGATAAGCTCAACTAGCTTACAGAAATAAACAGCTCATCAAAATAGAAACCAATTGCTATCGAAAAAAGCGAAATATGGATTAAAAGCGCTGATCTATCTGGCAAAAGAGTCAGAGGAAAGGCCACTTCCAGTAAGTCAGATTGCTGAAAGTCAAAAAATTTCAGTCAAGTTCTTAGAGGCAATTCTCAATGACCTTCGCACAGGAGGAATCCTTAAAAGTAAAAAAGGTAAAATGGGCGGTTATCAATTAAATGTAAAGGCTAGCGAAATCAAAATGTCTGACATTATGCGGCTATTAGACGGGCCTATAGCTTTATTGCCCTGCGTAAGCCTTAACTTTTACGATACATGCGAGGAGTGCCTAGACGAAAATAACTGTAGCATCAGGAAGGTAGCCCTACAGGTTCGTGATGCAACTCTTGAAATACTAGGAGCCGCCACTTTAGAAGAGCTAGTCAAAAACGAAAAATAATTTTTTATATCGATAAGATGGACTGACGGATAAATTTAAATATACATATCCGCTTGTTTGCACCTTAAGTTTGAAATGAACTATTATTCCTCAAAAGCGCTGAAGGCGCAATATAGCATAGCACAGGGTGAAGCCTTTGAAAAGTAGAAAGCATGAGCCCTGAAAGGGTGTCACAACCTAAGCATTTGTGTTTTTTCAAAGCGTATATCTATTTATGTAATTGCGGATAAGCGTAAATTTAAAAAACTGAAGTCTCTTTTTGCGAAAAAAGCTCATAATTGAAACAAAGATATTTCCTTTGAGTTTAACTCCTATAAGATTTATAGGATTAAAATTTAGAAACACTTTGTTATGGCACATTTAAGACTCGGGGATATTGCCCCAGATTTCAAAGCAAAAACGACCGAAGGAGACATCCAATTTCATGATTGGCTAGGTGACTCTTGGGGAGTATTGTTTTCTCACCCTGCAGACTTCACGCCTGTATGTACTACTGAACTTGGAAGAACAGCAAAGCTTAAAGCCCAATTCGAAGAAAGAAATGTAAAAGTACTTGCGCTGAGTGTAGACCCACTTGGCGATCATATCGAATGGGTGAAAGATATCAACGATACGCAAAATACTACAGTCAACTTCCCCATCATTGCCGATGAGGATCGCAAGGTAGCTGAGCTATATGATATGATCCATCCGAATGCTTCAGAAAAAGCAACGGTACGATCTGTATTCGTAATTGGGCCCGATAAGAAGATCAAGCTAACATTGACTTATCCGCCATCAACCGGTAGAAATTTCGATGAATTAATCCGCGTAATTGATAGCTTACAGTTGACAGCACACCATCAATTAGCCACTCCTGCCGACTGGAAGGAAGGTGAAGATGTGGTAATTGCACCTTCGGTAAGTAATGAAGAGGCTGAAAAGCGCTTCCCAGGATACAAAACTATCCGCCCTTACTTAAGAACAACCCAGCCACCTAAGAAGTAAGTCCATTGGCATGCGTTATAGGTAGATGTGGGTTGTATTCATAAAGTCACAGTCTCATCTCACGCTAAAAAGAATAAACCCGAAGTTTTTAAAGCTTCGGGTTTATTTTTACTCTCCTAAGAATGGATATCTGTAATCTACTGGCGGCACGAAAGTTTCTTTTATCAGTCTTGGACTCACCCATCTGAGTAGGTTGATCATAGAACCAGCCTTGTCGTTGGTACCAGATCCACGAGCTCCACCGAATGGTTGCTGACCCACTACTGCTCCCGTCGGCTTATCATTGATGTAGAAATTACCTGCCGCATTTACCAGCTTCTTGGTAGCCAGCTCGATTGCATAGCGATCTTGAGCTAAGATGGCGCCAGTAAGTGCATAAGGTGAAGTCTGATCAACAAGCTCTAGCGTCTGCTCAAAGTTTTCTGAGTGGTAGACATATACCGTCAACACAGGCCCAAAGATCTCTTCTTCCATGCTCTCGTACATAGGGTCGGTAGTCACAATAACCGTAGGCTCAATGAAGTATCCCTTTGACTTATCGCAATTGCCACCGGCTATTATTTCGCACATCTTACTTTCCTTCGCGCGGTCGATATAACCTTTTATTTTATCGAAAGATGCTTCATCGATTACCGCATTCACAAAATTAGAGAAGTCTTCAGTACCACCCATTTTAACTGTTTTCAACTCAGTCAACAGGTGATCTTTCGTTTCCTCCCAAAGATTGTCTGGGATGTAAGCTCTGGAAGCGGCAGAACATTTCTGACCTTGAAACTCAAATGCACCACGCAGCATGGCAATCGCTAACTCTCTTGGCTTGGCTGTTTTGTGAGCTACGATAAAGTCTTTACCCCCTGTTTCACCCACAATGCGCGGGTAAGTTTTATAAATATCTATATTGGCACCGATGGTCTTCCACAAGTGCTTAAACACCTTGGTAGAACCTGTAAAGTGAAGGCCAGCAAAATCTGGGTGGTTAAAAATAACCTCTCCGGCTGTAGGGCCATCGACCATTACAAGGTTGATAACACCATCAGGGATACCCGCTTCTTTAAATACCTTCATGAGCACTGCAGTGGAATATACCTGTGTATAGGCAGGCTTCCAGACCACGGTATTACCCATCATGGCAGGGGCAGTGGGTAAGTTACCGGCAATAGCGGTGAAGTTAAATGGGGTAATTGCAAAAACGAAGCCTTCCAATGGACGCTGTTCTACGCGATTCCACATGCCCGCATCGCTATTCGGCTGCTGCTCATAGATCTCTTGCATGTAGTGGACATTGAACCTTAGAAAGTCAACAATCTCACAAGCGGAATCAATTTCAGCTTGGTAGGCATTTTTTGACTGTCCTAACATCGTAGCGGCATTCATCTCGTCGCGGTATGGGCCAGCGATAAGGTCTGCAGCTTTCAAAAAGATCGATGCTCTATGCTCCCAGCTCATATTGGCCCAAGCCTCTTTGGCTCCTAAAGCTGCACGTATCGCTTGCTCAACGTGAGAGGCATCACCTTCGTGAAAATGACCCAAAGTGTGCTTGTGGTCGTGAGGCGGACTCATGCGCACTTTCTTGTCGGTGCGCACTTCCTCAGAGCCAATATACATTGGCACATCAATTTCTTGAGATCGAAGCGCTTTGATCTTAGCTTGTAAACTTTCACGCTCGGCTGTACCGGGAGCGTAGCTGTTGATCGGTTCATTGACCGGATAGGGGATTTCAAATACTCCTTTAGGCATGTTGTTGTCTGTTTATATGATTGCTAAAGTATGTTACTTAACCGATAAAAGAAGAGAGCCGCAGATAATTGATATCTGAGGCTCCCGTCCATTAAATTATGACTGCAAGATAGAGATTTTTTAATCAATCTTATCTACTTCGAGTCGATTTTCGCGATTGGCAATTTCCCAAGCTGTGTGAAAAATCAACCGACTAATTTTTTCCATTTTTCCAAAGTGAATCTTATCTACCGTATCAGTAGGTTGATGATAATCTGCATGTACCCCGTTGAAGTAGAAGATCACCGGAATATTATTTTTGGCGAAATTATAATGATCCGACCGATAATAAAAACGATTAGGATCATTCTCATCATTGTAACGGTAATCGAGCTTAAGGTTTACACTATTTCGATTGGCCTCCTCGCCTAATTCGTGAAGTTCCGTTGAAAGCTTGTCCGAACCAATGAGGTAGATATAATCTGGATCGTCTACATAATCAGTATCGATTCTGCCGATCATATCTATATTGAGATTAGCGACTGTTTGTTCTAAGGGGAAAACGGGATTATCTGTATAGTATTGCGAACCTAACAGTCCTTTTTCCTCACCTGTCACTGGCATGAAGAGTATGCTTCTTCTAGGTCGGTCGCCAGCGGCAGCGGCCTGAGCAAAAGCTTCAGCAATGGCCATTACGCCGGCGGTACCAGAACCATCATCGTCGGCACCATTGTAGATTTCACCGTCTATTATACCTAGGTGATCATAGTGAGAAGTGATGACCAGTATTTCATCTTTTTTATCAGTACCTTCTAAGAAGCCCAGTACATTTTCTGTATTGATCGGCACGACATCTTTGGTAACATAAAAAGTCACCTCCGCCGTTTTTCCTTTCAATGAGGCTTTCATTTCATCTACTTCTTTATTCAATTCAAAAAAGTCTTCAGACAAGGCAAAAGCATCTTTTAAGAAATTAGGCCCCACAAAGAAGGCATTACTTCGGTTCTGAACGCCCTCCTTTACTTCCTCAGGAAAGGTAAGTCGTGGTCGGCTCAACCAGTTTTTGTACATGGCCACCGACCGCTGAAACTCTTCATCTTTGCTTTTGTTGACAATAAGCAAACCCATGGCTCCTGCGTCGATAGCGCGTGCACTCAGCTCTCGCATTAGGCGATTGTTTTCGTTGTAAATGACGGCCACTTTCCCTTCCACATCAGCAGAAGAAAACTCATCAACGGCACCTTGCCCAATAAAAATAAGCTCATAAGAGGTTGGCTCTTCGATGGAAGCATTACCAAGAAACAAAACATCTTCTAGGTTTTCATAACGCATATTGGCCGTTTCTAGATAGGTTTCACCTTGGCTTATTTCTTCCAATACGATGGGCTGATAATAACTCAATTCACCTTCTTCTGTAGCCACTACTGGCTGTAGACCGATATGCTCAAAGTGACTTTTTATATAGTCAGCGGCCATTTTTTGACCTTTCTTTCCAGTCTCGCGGCCCTCTAAACTATCTGAGGCAAGAATGGTCAAATACGTTCTAAGGTTATCTTGGTTGATGTAGGACTCATACTCTGCCGCCTTTTGGGCAAAAACTAGGGTGTGTACCACACTTAAAAAAAGTATGATCACTGATTTCAATGCACTTTTCATTCTGTTGGTTTAAGGTTGTAAAGTTTTATGCAAAGACTAGGTCAATTCTAAGTTTTCTAAGTAGAAAAAGTAGAGCTAGTGGATGCTAACTCATTCAAATAGATGATATATCATTGATATTTCAAATGATCAATCAATCAATGGCAAAATAAAGATTTTAAAGGTAAGTGATGATCCTTTATATGACAGACTCCACTAATCGCAATCGGTACTTTGTACCTATGGGAGCCTGAACTAGGAGCCTTCGCTGGTGATCAACCATCATGAAAGCGCGTAGATAGCCTCCTAGATTTTGAGCATCAGGCATGAGTACGACTAGTTGCCCTGCAGGTGTGAGCTGAACAATACCCAGCGCTACGGGTACACTATCAAGATCGGGTAGCTTCAAAACCCTATCAATGGCACCCTCTAAAACATAGGCCTGTCGACTGATGGAAGCAGAAAGCTGATACTCTCCATCAAGAATCGCTGCCTGAGTATGTTCATCAAGCAAGGCCCAGTCTGGTCCTGGGGCAATGGGAAGTAGATGGCTTTTTATTTGCGTGAGATGTGGGGGTAACTTCACCCTACTATAGGTAGCAGGCATTGATGAACTTCCAGGCTCAAATGTTAACTCCTTTCTGTTTTTTATGGGATAATTACCCGTCACGGCTGCATAAGCACTTTTTGAACCTAATACAGCGGGCACATTGGGTGGGGTAGAAAAAGCGATATATGACCATCTTCCTGATCGGGCAGCTCTAAAGCTCAGCTCATCCCCTGCAAAAAATCGAATTCTTTGGCCCATCGGAATGGCTTCATCATTTTTATGAGGGTGAAAATCAGCTCCTGTGATCACAATAGACGTTTCTGCATCAAAGCGAAGATGAGGCGCAGGAAAGCTAAATTCAAGACAAGGGTTATCTGCTGGCTTTCGTAAAATATGATTGGCCAAGTGAGCCGCTGGCGGATCCATAAAGCCAGAACTTGGCACTCCCAAATGTCGATAGCCCCTCCGACCTCCATCTTGGATACTACTAAATAAGCCCGCTTTCAAAAAAGTGATTGTTGCCATCGATGAAAATTTATTATCCCCTACTTATAGATTTTTCAACAGTCTCATCTATCTACTTCGCGATTTCATGCAGCCATTCCTTTCTTTGCTGCGAATGGAATTTTTTATACCACTTTCTATGCTGCTCCTTACTAATACGAAAGAACTGCACTTGATCTCCCAAGTTTAAAAACATAGGTTGTGTTTCGCGTACATCAAAAAGTGGTAGGGGGCAATTCCCTAAGATATGCCACCCCCCTGGTCCCTCGGTAGGGTAAATGCCACAGTAAGCGTGTGCCATCGCTAGTGATCCTGCCGGCACATGCCCCCTAGCCTTTTCTCTGCGAGGTAGATAAAAACTTTCGGGCAAGCCCGATAGGTAGGAAAAGCCAGGCAAAAAACCCGTCATCTCTACCTGAAAAACAGCCTCACTCAATTGCTGAATGATGACCTCTTTATCCATCTTAAGCTGCTTGGTGAGCTCATCCCAATCGGAAGGCCCCTCTAAATCATAGCAAACAGGGATGCTCCACTTTTTGACGCTTGAGCCATCTTCCGGCTCTAGTGATGGCGCTTCTAAAAGTTGGATTACATTATCCAAATAATGGGCCGCTGCCTGAGAAGAGTCAAAAAATAAAGCCCACTCATTGGATCCATATACCACATCTTCCAAGCCAAAAGAGCCCGACAAAAGCTGTTTTTGAACTGTGCGCACCTGCACGGCGCTCCAGTGCCTCACTGTTTTGATGAAATAAGTGGTATTATTCACCTGAAATGATGTCATTTTTTTCTAAAGCCTTAGTAAAAAATATCAACGAAACCCATAACTGCTTCAATATGCAAGAAATAGCGGAAATAATCAAAGGGCTATGGATGGAAATGCAATGATCAAATATGCTTACTTTTGTGGAAGCAAAAACTATTAGACTTAATTTTCGCACCCTTTGGGAAACATAGCGGCTTACAGACAGTTTGAAGGTAGGTATTTGAAAGCATAAACTGCATGGTCATCATATAGTCCATCGATGCGTGCTTTGAGAGTGAAAAATAGCATACTTAATTCAATCTTTTCCTAAGGGAAAGTGATTTTCAATTTAATTTTACACCTTGAAAGCGGAACAGATCCTTCATATTTACACGCAAGATTCATTTGTTCAAAATCTTCATTTTGAATTTTCCAATCAAAAGCACTTTCAGCTCAAGGGGCTTACAGGCAGCCAAGATATGCTTTTGCTTGCCTCTATTTACCAATTGAGTAATCAAAAGCAGAGTCTAATCATTGCTCACGACAAGGAGGAAGCGGCTTTTTTGGCCGACGACCTGTCGCAGCTGCTTCCCGAGGCGCAGGTTTCTATTTTCCCTAGTAGCTTTAAGCGAGCCTATCAATTTGAAGAAACCGAAAATGCCAATGTACTCATGCGGGCCGAAATTCTTACCCGCATCAATAGCCAAGGAGATCATAACGAAATTATCGTAACCTACCCAGAGGCTTTGTGTGAAAAAGTAATCAATAAAAAGACGCTTTCTCAAAACACTTTTAGTATAAAACGAGGTGAGCAGATCGACATTCCATTTTTGACTGAGTTGCTACATAGCTACGGCTTTGAGAAAGAAGACTTTGTGTACGAGGTGGGGCAATTTGCCGTAAGAGGGGGAATCGTAGATATCTTTTCTTACTCTTCAGATGAACCCTACCGATTAGAGTTTTTTGGGGATGAGGTAGAGAGCATCCGTATCTTTGACCCATCGACACAGCTGTCGGAGCGAGCAATGGAAAGGGTAAGCCTGATTCCTAATGTACAAACCCAGCTGATGGAAGAAGAGCGTGCATCCTTTTTAAACTTCCTGCAGCCCGATGCATTTGTTTTCATTAAAGACTATGAGCTTTTGCTCGATATCATATCCGGTCAATTTGCTAAGGTTTCGGAAGACTTCGAGGAGCTAGTACGCAAGGCCTACGGCACTACCATAGTGAAAAGCCCTGAGGAGCTTTTTGAAAAAGCGGATTTATTTAAAAAAAGCCTTTCCGAGTTTAAAATCATGGAAATAGGCAATCGTTTTAGCACGCAGAAGGCAGCATCGATCAAGCTAGACAGCAGTCCTCAGCCAAGTTTCAATAAAGACTTCGATCTTCTCGCAGACGCTCTTGAGGAGCTAGCCTCGCAAGGCTATACCAACCTCATCGCTTCCGATGCGCCGAAGCAACTGGAGCGCTTACAGGCTATCTTCGATGAGATGAGGCCTAACTTATCCTTTCAAGGTTTAGACCTTTCATTAAGAGCGGGTTTTCAAGATCACATTTTGAAAATAGCCTGCTATACGGATCACCAGATCTTTGAGAGGTACCATAAATACAAACTCAAGAAAACTAAGTCTAGATCCAAGGCGCTGACTTTGAAAGAACTGCGCACCTTGCAGCCGGGTGATTTTGTAGTCCATGTAGATCATGGCATCGGTCGATTTGCAGGTATGCAGATTCAAGAGGTAAATGGCAAAAAGCAAGAAACCATCCGCTTGGTATACCGAGACAATGATTTGCTCTACGTCAACCTTCACAATCTGCATAAGATCAGTAAGTACACTGGCAAAGAGGGAAATGCACCCGCCATCAGCAAGCTAGGTTCGCAGGAGTGGGAAAACAAAAAGCGCAGCGCAAAGCGAAAGGTAAAAGACATCGCCAAGGAGCTTATTGACCTCTACGCCAAGCGGATGCAAGCTCCAGGCTTTGCTTTTAGTGCCGATTCATTTATGCAGGCAGAGTTGGAGTCCTCCTTTATTTATGAAGACACCCCTGACCAAAGCAAAGCCACCGATGATGTGAAAACCGACATGGAAAAGCCGCACCCTATGGATCGATTGGTTTGTGGAGATGTTGGATTCGGAAAAACCGAGGTGGCGATTAGAGCGGCTTTCAAGGCGGTTACCGAAGGCAAGCAGGTGGCAGTGCTCGTGCCCACAACCATTCTTGCCATGCAGCATTTTCAGACATTCCAAAATAGACTGGAGCGATTTCCTGTGAAAGTAGAGTTTATCAATCGCTTTCGTTCTGCAAAAAAGATCAAGGAAATTTTAAAGGCCGTAGCTGAAGGGGAGGTCAACATTTTAATCGGCACCCACCGCATTGTCAATAAAGACGTGAAGTTCAAAGACCTGGGGCTAATGATTATTGATGAGGAGCAGAAGTTTGGGGTGAGCGTAAAAGAGAAGCTCAAGTCCTTCAAGGTCAATGTGGATAGCCTTACGCTTACGGCTACCCCCATCCCACGTACCTTACACTTTTCATTGATGGGTGCACGCGACCTTAGCGTCATCAGCACACCTCCACCCAACCGGCAGCCTGTCACCACTGAAATTCATACTTTTGGTGAAGAAGTAGTGAGGGATGCGGTGAGCTATGAGGTGCAAAGAGGTGGACAAGTGTATTTTGTGCACAACAGGGTTGCGGATATTGAAAATCTGGCCAACGTGATTTATAAGTTGGTTCCCGAGGCAAGAATCGGCGTGGCGCATGGTCAAATGCCAGGGCCTCAGTTGGAGAAAATCATGCTTAAGTTCATCGAAGGAGAGTACGATGTGTTGGTATCTACCAATATCATTGAGTCGGGTCTGGACATTCCCAATGCCAATACCATCATCATCAATCATGCGCATATGTTTGGTTTGAGCGATTTGCACCAGATGCGGGGTCGTGTGGGAAGATCAAACAAGAAGGCATTTTGCTACCTACTTACCCCACCAGTATCACTACTTACTAGCGAAGCTCGCAAGCGCTTGAGCACCCTTGAGGAATTCAGCGGCCTGGGCGACGGCATCAAGGTAGCCATGCGCGACCTTGACATAAGGGGAGCAGGAAACCTGCTCGGCGGTGAGCAAAGTGGCTTCATTTCTGACTTAGGTTTTGATATGTACCATAAAATACTCGAAGATGCCGTACAGGAGCTGAAAGAAAATGACTTCAAGGAGCTCTTTGCCGATCAGATGATAAGCGAATTTGCAGAGATGCTTGCCGACGAATGCTCGGTAGAAACCGACATGGAAATATTGATTCCTGAAGAATATGTCCAAAATATTACCGAACGACTCGAGCTCTACTCAAGACTCGACAATATAGAAAAAGAAGAAGAGCTTATAAAGTTTGAAAAAGAATTGGAAGACCGATTTGGACCGATTCCAGCGCCTGTGGTTGACCTCATTAAAACGGTGCGCCTACGTTGGATTGCTCAAAGACTAGGCATAGAGCGCCTAAGCCTAAAAAATGGCTCAATAAAAGCCTACTTCCTCGACCCTGAAAATGAAAAATACTATCAGAGTGACATCTTCGGTTCAATTTTGCAATATGTGCAAAGCAGGCCTAAAAAATGCAAACTAAAAGATGCTAAAAAACGCTTGATCTTGTATATTCATGATATCGAAACGATCGAGGATGCTATCAGTCTTTTGCAAGAGATGCTACCCGTATCGGTCGAACTTGAAAAGTAAGAGATGAACCTGATATCCTCTCATTGCTCTAAAAATAGAGAATATCTTAGAAATAGGCGCTCAAACAATTACACAACATTTAGAATTAGGCTTACATGAGTGCATACATCACATCATTGGTTACCCAGCAAGCAGATTATTGTCATCAGCAAGACCATATATTGGCATTTATGAAGGCCTATCTCAAAATAGACACTACCGACGAGCGCAAGTTACGGGTACTTTACCGCATGTCGGGCATTAAGCAGCGCTATTCGGTGTTACCTGACTTTGACCTTTCTCTAGAGCCAAAGCTCTTCACTCGCTCGGTGCCAGATTGGGGTGCTCCCGACACTCAGTCGCGACAAGAGGCATACGATAAGGCCGCTTCCAAACTGGCTATCAAGGCAGTGAGTCGACTACTCTCCTCATCCCACGTAAAAAAAGAAGCCATAACTCACCTCATTTGCGTGAGCTGCACGGGTATGTCAGCGCCGGGTATCGACTTTGCAGTTATCCATAAGTTGGGGCTATCGCAACAGATACAGCGGCAGAATATCTTTTTCATGGGATGCTACGCGGCTTTTCCTGCAATGCGGCAGGCGGCAGATATCCTAGCTCGGCAGCCTGATGCCAAGGTAGTGATTGTAGATGTGGAGCTCTGTACCCTGCATTTACAGCATAGCCTTGAAGACGACGACCTGCTCTCTGGCACTTTGTTTGCGGACGGCGCCGCCGCTCTATTGGTAGAGTCTACCCCTCAGAAGGGACATGCAATTGAGATATGCGAGGCTTTTTCAGCCTTCATACCCGACAGTGGGAGGCAGATGGCTTGGGACATTGGCAATCATGGATACAAAATGAAGCTTTCGGGTGAGGTGCCCGCCACGCTGAAGGCAGCACTTCCAGTTACTAAACTACAGATGCTCGAAAAGTTTGGTTTAGCGAGGGATGAGGATATCAATTGGCTCATACACCCAGGAGGCAAGCGGATTTTGCAGTCGGTGGCTGAAGCGCTGAATATTGAGGAGACTGCACTGAAAAAATCTTATGAGGTACTCAGCGAGTACGGCAACATGTCGTCAGTTACCATTTTATTCTTGCTGAAAAAGATGCTTGAGCATCCTGAGCGGCGAGATTTCTCACCATCTATTGCACTAGGCTTTGGTCCTGGGTTGAGCCTAGAAGCGATGAAGTTGAAATTGCATAGCTAAGTGGGCCGAGTTTACGAATCTTTGCTAAACAAACCCTATATAAGTTCTCTAGCCAGTATTTTAAATGGATGGCCTCAGGTGAAGCAAGTCTTATTGGCAATGAACTGAACAATGGGTTTATCACTGCAGCTATGATTGATAACTCAAATGAAGAAAGCCCTAGAGCTTATTTAAATTATATCTTGCTTGATCAGAATTTCAATTATGTCACAAGTGGTTTTGATAGGTTGACAAAAGACGCCGAAGTATCAGGTGATGGAACCGGCAGTCACCAACGATTATCTTTAGACGAACTAATTATACCAGAAGACGGCTATTTATTGGTTTTCTTAAGCAATGAAAGCAAAAACCCGGTAGAAGTGTATTTTGATGACTTCAGCATCGAGCATCACTACAATGCTATTATACAAGCCGATGATTACTACCCCTTTGGTCTCACCTTCAATGAATATAAAAATGTGTATTCCACAGAAAACACTTATCTTTATCAAGGTAAGGAGCGCCTGGAATTCACACAGTACCGCACAGAAACGGACACGCTAGTTGATTACCAAGAAAATTTTGACAACGAAGAATGGCAAGCAACCTGGCAAGCTAGTGTCAATACCCAAAGCCTAATCGCCTCGAATGGTGC
>JAFIEW010000029.1 GCA_020832375.1 Cyclobacteriaceae bacterium | reverse complement strand
GTTTTTAACATGACTTTAAGGGTTAAAAACGGTCAACGTATTTCAGGGAATGACAGCCGAATTAGGCTACCTAAAAGATAATGTCAATCAATTAGATTCGGTTATTGACATTATGCTGACGCCCTATATAGAGTTCATTGATCAGCGCCAACAGATGCGAAGGTTAGATCAAAGGCTAGAAAAGGTGGTGATAATAGAGTATGAATTTGATGATGAGCAAAAGTCTTTCTCCTATGAACTCCCTGTGCTTGATCTAGCGGAAGACTTCACTACGGCACTTAAGAACTATGTTGACAACTTGTCTAAGAGACATGTACTCATTAAAGAAGAGTCGGATTCCTTACTTGCGGAGCTACGCCTTCAAAATATCTTAGTTGAGAAGGAGCAAAAACTGCAGAACTTAGCCAATCGAATTCTAGAAATCTTTACGGATGAGTCTGCTACATCAGGATACAATAAGTACCATAAACGATATCGTGGACCTATTGTACGCTTCGTAAATAAATCACTTGCCAATTATACCAAACTAGATGGTGAGCAAAAGCTAGAACAGGTAGACAATTTAATCTCTTGTTTGGAAGAGTTTCCAGATTTATACTTTGAGTTCAATAGGATTTTAGAAAGAGAAAAGGAAGTAGAAAGACTCTATACTAAAAGAGTGTTTAACCCTTATACTTACGTGTATCAAGATGATATCAGCTTCCCAAGGTTTTTTAATGCATATAAGGAAATACTACTTCCGCATTACAAAAAAGAGTTAGAGGAGCAAATAGACTGTGATACCTTGTTTGAGTACAAAGGCTTATTGGAAGAACTGTTTAAATTCATGCAAACATCTTTTGGAGAAGAAGCAAGACAAATGGAGAGAAGAATCAGCAGAAATGATGATGCTGAAAGTCTAATCCAAAAATTTGATGCACCGAAGCTTTAAAAAATCACCCAAATGTTATATCTCAAGATTACCCGTTACATACTTCTTTGCCTATTTCCATTTATATTCCTTATAAGCTTAAGTACTACTTATGCGCAAGGTACTGGCGATTTAGCCACGGAATCAGTGACTAACCCACCCACTACAGGGTCATGGAATGGAATTTACAATACCTGGCAAATAGGAAAAAAGACTTTCTTTTATGCTGAAACTCATTACCGTAGGCGAAATAGTCTAAATAATAATTTGGATTTTGTGGGTAGAATGGGCCAGCTATATAATCGAGGAGGAATAAAGTACCTATTCAATGATTATTTTAATGTGACTTTCGGCCCTACTCTGGTATTTAATTTCACACCCCACCAGGAGATCATGCCTATGACACCTACACTCTTGAGCCTCGAATATGGCATCAGTGGGTGTTTATAATGCCTTCCATGGGGCGTACCAAGGTATATCACCAATTTCGATTTGAGCATCGATGGAAACGAGATAATTTGAAGGGTTCTGATAACTTTTATACCGACAGATACCGCTATAAGCTTTTCGCTTATATTCCGATTAATAAACCTACTTTAGAAAATAAAACATTTTTTGTATCTCCCTCCGCAGAAATCTTTTTTGAGACTGGTAGAAATGTAGTCTATAATCCATATGAGGATTTCCGTATTTATACAGCAATTGGGTATATTTTCAATAGTCGTTATATGTTTTTTGGAGGGCATATGTGGACTATCGGGCAAAACCCCGATGGGTTTTCTTATCGGCAATCTCATATTATTAGACTCAACCTTTTTATTACTCTTGATTTAAGAGGTAAATCAAACAAAGAGTCCCTTCCGTTTAAAATGAATCAAATAATGCCATGAGATTAAAAGTCAAATACTTATCGACCCTGATTTTTGTTTTTATTTCGTTTTCCGTATCAGCGCAAAAGATTCCAGTAACTTTCTTTGCAGGCTATTCTAATACATGGATGAACGCTGATAGTGAATCATTCAACCAAAACCAAGAATCACTACATTTACCCACTTTCGGTCTTTCCGCGGAACTCAATGCTGGTGGTCCTTTTTCTTTAATCACTGAATTATACTTTAATGCTAAGGGGGCTAGAATAGAGGATCGTCGCATACGGCATAATTTTATTTCTAATAATTACCTTTTACGATACACTTATCAGCTCAACGATTTATTTGTTTATGCACAAGGAGGTATTACTTACAGCATGCGACTAGGTACCCGCAGCAACGAAATCAACAACCCTAGCTTCGACCAAGACCTAGTAGATGCTGGTGAATTACGTGCTGAAGATGCTGACCTGTGGGAATCGATGTGCTTTGGTCTTGAGGGCGGAGTAGGCGCTTACTATCCTTATGGACCCGGATCGCTCGTTCTCGATTTGAGATATTATAGTGGTGTAATGAACGTGGCTAAAGACATTCCTCCGGGAAACAAAATGGTCAATCGTAACTTTAACATCACAGTTGGCTATAGAATAGTATTTTAAGCATAGCGCTGCTTTAAGCCTCTGATGATTTCATCTAAGCCGTTACTTTTAATTTCAAAGACAGTTGACAGCATCATACCTAATTTACCAGTGGGAAAGCCTTTTTTCTGAAACCACTCCAAATAACTTATCGGCAGATCCGCAATGATCTGTCCTTTATATTTTCCAAAAGGCATACGCATACGAACGATTTCAATAAGTATTTCCTGATGTGCTTCCATGGAGAGTTTTAGTTGTTTCCTTTGGCTTTCTCTATTAACTTGTCAAATTAAGAGTCAAAACCGAGACAAAAATGGGTAAAAACTTTCATACATCCCAACTTAAACTGAGCAAGTCTGCAGTTGCCAACAATATTCGATTCATTAAAAGTTTGCTAGGGGATAAGACGATTTATTCACCCGTGATTAAAGGTAATGCTTACGGACACGATATTGAAACTTTTGTTCCCTTATTAGAACGAAATGGCATTGGTCATCTCAGCGTGTTTAGTGCCGATGAAGCATACCGTGTTTGTCAAGTGAAGAAGCAGGGCACACGCCTGATGATTATGGGACAGATTCTTGATGATCAATGTAAATGGGCTATCGAGGAGGGTGTTGAGGTTTACGCTTTTGAATTAGAGCGATTGCAGATTTTATTGGCAACTGCGAAAAAGATTGGAAAACAGGTGTTATTACACATAGAGGTGGAGACAGGTATGAATCGTTTGGGGTTTCAAGCAAAAGAGATTCCGCAGGTCATACAGTTGCTTGACACCTATCAAGGTCATTATGAGTTTGAAGGACTATGTACTCATTTTGCAGGTTCGGAGAGTATTGCAAACTATTTGAGGATCAAAAACCAAATTAAACGCTACGAAGAGGTATATCAGGAGTTTTTTGATGCGGGTTTTACTCCAAAGTTACGGCATACTGCCTGTAGTGCCGCGGTGATTAGCTACCCTGAGACTCACATGGATATGGTGAGAGTCGGTATATTGACTTATGGCTTTTGGCCAAGTAAGGAAACTTTTATTGCCTATCTGCAAAAAAATGGCATGAATACCAAAGACCCTCTTCGCCGCGTGATTTCTTGGAGTTCGACGATTATGGCTACCAAAACGGTAGATGCTGGTGAGTTTATTGGATATGGTATGAGCTATCAAGCCACACAAGCAATGCACTTAGCCGTTGTTCCTGTAGGTTATGCTTATGGATTTACTCGTAGCTTGAGTAATATGGGGCGTGTGTTGATTAAAGGAAAAAGAGTACCCATAATAGGTATCGTGAATATGAATCTATTGATTGCAGATATTTCAGCACTCAAAGATGTAGCAAAAAACGATGAAGTAGTGCTCATTGGTAAACAAAGAAATAACGAAATATCAGTCGCTGCTTTTGGAGAATTGACCAACCAGCCTAATTATGAGCTCCTCACTCGGCTTCCAGAAAGTATACCAAGGGTGGTGGTTCGATAATATATACTAGGAGTAAGAAAAGATTCTGTTTGAGAACCTTTTGGCATTAGTAATTAAGGCATGTTTTGAACAGCTAGATTGTCGATAAAAAAATGATAAAGATTTTATTTCATTTATCTGAGTTTACGGTTTTACTGCAAGATCGTGAAAATGCTTTCACCCGATTTTTTGAGATCGATATCATTTAGTCGGAATTTGATGAAATTCAATCCAATGGTAAATCAAATTGAGAGGTCTATTTATTAGTCCTTTACAAATCAAGCAACGCTTGTGCCGCCTCGAATCTGCAGTACTTGGATCTTTTTCCGCAAGCCATGACTATCTATATCTTGCTTTTTTACCTGGTCTTGGTGCTCTTCTTTTCTGTTGAAATATTGTAGGGCTTATGAAGTATTCAACCTTTACATTCAACAAGAAATAGCCATCATCATTGTCAGGGTTACCTCTAATATCACCTTCCCTCAAGAAATCAGCGGGAGTTAGATCTCCTGGGTCCACGCCAGGACTGGTAATTTCATGTTTTCTATCGGCAATTCGATGTTCAAATC
The DNA here is from genome assembly GCA_020832375.1 of Cyclobacteriaceae bacterium. GTDB lineage: Bacteria > Bacteroidota > Bacteroidia > Cytophagales > Cyclobacteriaceae > JAFIEW01. The sequence goes on along the minus strand of JAFIEW010000029.1, from coordinate 32,540 downwards.
CCGCAAATCCACCAGGAAATTCATTAGGGTCTCTATATCGACCACTTACATCGTCTAAGTAGTCTGTAAATGTAAATCGATAACCTCCTTCTACACTGATATTGATAAAAGGTGTCACAGCAAATTTAACCCCTAAACCAAGAGGAATTACCATAGTGACGGGGGCATAACTTACGCCTTCAGTTTCTAAGGGTCTAAGTCTTACCCATTCACCCTCGAAGTTGGTAACTGGGTCAAAATAGGTTACTCCTACGCCTAAAAAGGCATAAGCATTCCAAAAGTTTCTTCTGTAGTAGACCGCATTATTCGGAAAAAGATAAGCTTTTCCTGAAACACTTAGTTCTAAATTGTCAGATCGAAAGCTTAGATTCCTTAAGCTTACCCCATCCTCATTAGGTCTTACTCCTGCCTCTTCATCTGAACCTGATATTCTATACCAAACTGCTTCTGCCCGTAAAGCGAGATGATCGGATAGTTTACGCTCCAGAGAAACAGTAATGCTTGGGCTGAGGTCTAGATAATTATTGGGTGCATTAATATCACCAAAGTAACTAGCGGTACCTGTACCAAAACCTGCGATCCACAATCTCTCTCTTTTCCTTTGGTAAAAACTTTGTGCTGATAGTTCTAAACCTATCAGCAATAAAATAACAGTTAAAAAAGTATACTTTTTCATCATCAGATTTTCTTATATTTGTTTCAAACGAATTCCTAAAAGACCGACTAAGTATTCAACCATCTAATTTACAATATATATTGTTAGTATCTAGAAAAAATAACGTATTTTTGAATGCATCGATTATTTCCAGATGTATAAAATGCAAATTAAATTTAAATTTTTAGTAATCATATCAAATTACAAAAACCATGCTACCCGGTCAAGTTACAATAAAAGATATTGCAAGAGAACTAAATATATCACCCTCTACTGTTTCTAGAGCCCTCAAAGATCATCCTGATATAAGTCCTAAAACAAAAAAAGCCGTTGTTGCTCTTGCCAAAGAGTTAAATTATCAACCCAATACTATTGCTTCGGCATTAAGGAGTAGTAAAACAAATACAATAGGAGTAATGATTCCTCAAATTGTTCATCATTTTTTTTCATCTACTATTAGCGGTATAGAGGATGCTGCCCGTGAACAAGGATATAACATATTGATCTGTCAGTCTAATGAGAAATATGATCGAGAAGTCGCAAATGCTGGCATCCTATATTCCAGTAGGGTTGATGGCTTTTTAATTTCCATTTCTTCTGAAACCAATGACTATTCCCATTTCGAAAGCTTATATGAGAGAGGAGTACCCATGGTGTTTTTCGATCGTGTTTGCCCTAGTTTGCCTACAGGCAAGGTAGTGGTAGATGATTTTGAAGGTGCCAAAAACGCCACTAAGCACTTGATCGATCAAAAGTTCACTAAGATTCTTCATGTATCAGGCCCAGAAAAGCTTAGCATCAGTAAAAATCGAGAAGATGGTTATGCTGACGCGATGAAGGATGGAGGTTTAGAAAATGAAATTCGCATAATAAGATCAGAATTGAGTGTAGAAGGAGGTATGAAGATAGCGGATGAAATCCTTAAACTACCTCATTTACCAGAGGCAATATTTGCTGTAACCGACCCTGTAGCATTAGGTATACATAAGCGATTTTCAGAAAGAGGTGTTAAAATACCTAGTCAAGTAGCATTGATAGGCTTTAGCAATGAACCTGTTACTCAGTTAGTTAGTCCGTCAATTAGCACGGTAGAGCAGCCAGGCTATGAAATGGGTAAAAAAGCCGCTGAAATGCTTATTGAGCAATTAAAATCCAAGGATAAAGAAAATTTCAAGGTAATGGAGTACACCTTACCTACCAACCTCATTATCAGAGACAGTAGCATCAAGACAGTATGATAGCCGAACAACCGATTGGGATTTTTGATAGTGGTATTGGAGGGCTTACTGTAGCGGCAGCTATTAAACATCTAATGCCAGAAGAGCAAATCATTTATTTTGGCGATACAGCTCACTTACCTTACGGAGATAAATCTAGCGCTGCTATACAAGCCTATTCTGTTAAAATTGCCGATGTTCTTCTGCGCAAGAAATGTAAGATAATTTTAATTGCTTGTAATTCCGCATCAGCTGCAGCCTTCGACTTAGTGAAGGAATATGTGGGTTCAAAAGCACATGTATTTAATGTAATTGATCCAGTTGTTGATTATGTGAGAGAGCACTACCCTGAAAAAGAAATTGGATTGATTGGTACTAAAACTACAGTAGCATCCAATGTATATGCAAATAAAATAGAAGGCCTTAATCGATCGATCAGACTACAAAGTCTCGCCACACCCATGTTGGTGCCAATGATAGAGGAAGGCTTTTATAAGAATCAGATTAGTACAGGTATTATTTCTGAATATCTGAACCATGATAAGCTGCAGTCGATCAATGCTTTGATTTTAGGTTGTACCCACTATCCTGTCATCAAGGATAAAATTACCGAATTTTATGCTAATGCAGCTGTTGATATCATTGATTCTTCCGTAATTGTAGCTAACTCTTTGAAAGGCTATTTGGCATATCACAATTTATTGGTGACAAAACGAGTTAAAGTATCTTCAGATATTTTCTTAGTATCTGATTTTACAGCCTCATTTGAGAAAACAACGAAGACGTTTTTTGGTGAGCAAATAGAGCTGGAAAGATATCCTCTTTGGGAGTAGTGATATTTTCTGTCAGCTAATTTGAAAGCTATTTTAGTGATTTTGTTACTATCTCGCTAGATTTGTTTTAAATTTAATTCCTAGACTATTCAAATGTCTTTGATTTCCGCTCTTTTCACCTCCTTTTGTAAGGTTGGAGTAGAAACATTCAAGCATAAAAATGTGTCATAATATACAAAGCAATAACAGATGAAAAATCTTTTACTAGCGCTTTCATTTTTACTAACTATCTTATCCTGCACGGAAGGTCAGGTTGACTACGGAAGTCCAGAACCTCACTTGGAGCTCGGCCAAACGGTGATCTTTACGGGTAGTGATCCCTTAGTAACCTACGTGATCGTTGGCTATCGTCACCAGCTGGAGTCTGCAACACAAAAAGAATGGGAGAAGCAAGATTATGTTGTTTTTCTTTATCGAAATGATAATCGCGACTTGAAGACTGCTGCCGTTCATAGAAATGCTGTTCTCAAAAATTAAGTATCTACGCTTTCTCTTTAAGTGATAAGGGGATAATTTAGTATACGAAATACAGCAATTAGCTCTTAGTGTACCTTGTTTTGCTTAATATTACCATCATCCCACGCAAAAAAAAAGATTGGGGTGGAATGAGGACGCATAAAAAATTGGAAGTCTAATGATCGGTTTTTTTATCTCTACCGATGACTAAATAACAAAATATGATCAATACAACATTATTAAAGCAAGTATGTGAAGTGCCAGGTGCTCCTGGTTTTGAAAGTCCTGTCAGGAATTTAATTTTGCAGGAGCTTGAAGGTCATGTCGATAGTTTGGAGGTTGACAATATCGGTAATGTACATGCAGTGATTAAAGGCAGCATTGAGGCAACAAAAAAAGTTGCCGTAGCTGCTCATATGGATGAAATTGGATTTATCGTTTCTCATATTGACGATAAAGGTTTTGTAAGATTTCATCCACTAGGTGGGTTTGATCCCAAAACTTTGACAGCTCAGCGAGTAATTATCCATGGGCGAGAGGATGTTATTGGCGTGATGGGTACAAAACCTATTCATGTGATGAAGCCTGAAGAACGTAAAAAAATGCCTGAAGTAACTGATTTTTTTATTGATTTAGGTCGCTCAAAAGAAGAAGTAGAAAAACTCATTGCGCCAGGTGACCCAATTACTAGAGAAAGAGAATTGATAGAAATGGGTGATTGCGTAAATTGCAAATCTATTGACAATCGCGTGTCGGTTTTTGTATTAATAGAAGCTTTGAAAAGGCTTAAATCAGTACCCTATACGGTATATGGTGTATTTACGGTACAAGAGGAAGTCGGTATTAGAGGTGCTAATGTGGCTGCTCATAGCATAGACCCTGATTTTGGGATTGCTCTAGACACTACCATTGCATATGATCTTCCTGGTGCTCAGCCTCATGAACAGGTAACTGCTCTGGGAAAAGGTACTGCCATTAAAGTGATGGATGCGATGACAATATGCGATTATAGAATGGTGGATTATTTAAAGCAATTAGCTAAGGAGGCTGAGATTACTTGGCAAGTTGAAATGTTACCTGCAGGAGGAACGGATACTGCTGGTCTTCAGCGCATGGGTAAGCGGGGAGCGATTGCTGGAGCTATATCCATTCCTACACGTCATTTACATCAGGTAATAGAAATGGCTCACAAAAAGGATATTGCATTAAGTATTGACCTGCTTTGTTTAGCGCTAGAAAGACTAGATACTTATAATTGGAGCCATCGATAAGTAACTGCATTTGTTTTACCAATCGATAGATTGTCTTTTGATCGTTTATTGAAAAATGAATGCAATCCTCATAATCGTGGATTCTCATAAAGTATTTATTATATTCGGTTTTTATTGAGGTTTGTTTAATAAGCATCAATTTTAGAAACACGTATATTATCAGTGCGTTCAGATATATAGAAGAATAGTTTTATCACCTACTACACTACTTTGTCATGAAAAGGCTCTTTGGTTTTTTAATGTTTATTTTTTATGTCTCATTCTCTCATTTAGCCAATGCGCAAGGTGAAGGCGATGACTTAGCTTTAGAGCCCGAACCTGCAAAATTGGTTAAGATTACGGGAGTTTTAGCTGATATTGAGGATTTGCAACCACTTACATATGCTAATGTGATTATCAAAAACTCTAATACAGGAACAATTACCAATGATGCTGGATTCTTTGTGATTTTAGCCAAAGCAGGTGATACCTTACAGTTCTCAGAGGTAGGTTATAAAACCGCAGAGTATACCCTTCCTGATAAGTTGACAGGAGAAAATTATAGTCTTATTGAGTTAATGTATAAAGATACTATTTTACTGGATGAGGTGATCATTCGCCCGTGGCCTACTGAAGAAGAGTTGAAAAGGGAGTTTTTGCAGTATACCCTTGAAGATACTCGTAACCAATCTTCTCAAGAAAAGCTACGCGGCAATTCTGAAATGGTGAGACAATCCGAGTGGTTTTTGCATGATTCACAGCGCGAAGGTAGATTATACGAAATCACTGGACAGGCTCAGCCTATGATGAACAGTTTTTTCAATCCTAATTCTTGGTCTAGGTTTTTGAACGATTGGAGATCAGGGAAATTCAAAGGAATTGATAAGCCCGATTACAATTTACGAGATAACTGATAGTCTCACCCATAGTTGGGGTATTATTTTAGCGCTTAATGTTAATTTTTCAACTTAGAACTTGCTTAAAAAGTCAAAGTAAAGCAGATTCGAGGCGACACAAGCTTCGCTTATCTTATTTGAAGGAAAAAACAATATATTTCAAGAAGCTTATTTTAAGCTTTTAATCTTTTTTCAAATAAATACCACTTACGATTTACGAATCACGATAATGCTTGGGGCTAAGCTGCAAAATACCGATCTCAGACACTTTAGCGCAAGCATTTTCACTATTTTTGATTAAAACCCGTGCACTCAAATAAATAAAGTATAAACTTTATGATTTATTTATCAACAATTTAGCTGTTTTTAAGCATGCCCCAACTTACTTCACTTGTGATAAGCTCAAACCCCTAATCCCAAAGCTGAATAGGTGACTGCTTTCAGGAACAAGAGTCATGGTGGTATCGGGATAGTATTTGTAATTAAAGCCAACCCTTATTTGACCATTGCCATTGAGTGCTAACCCAGTGCTAATCCCGAAAGAAGCATTCTGTCGATCTAAATCGCTCCATAAAGCCTTTGTTGGTACTATAAAAATTGGGTTGAAAGTATGCATTGGTATACCAGCCGAACTTTGGATTGGAGAAGCGCTTCATATGATGGATTTTAAAAGATAAGGATCCAAGTAAATTCATGTGATTGAGACTTTCTGGTTCTGAGTTAGTAGGATCTCTATCATCTTGTCTGATCGTATACCATTCTGCTCCAATAGTGTACCATAATTCCTCTCGTTGTGTACTTTTGATAGGGACAAAATACTCACCATGAACACTGCCAAATATTAAGGTACGCTTTTCACCAATGGATAGATAAGTTGTCAATATCATGCTTACATCGATGGTAGTATCCTGTTCTCCAAAAACCTTTCTTTGTCTTTTGCATGTAGAAAAGACCTTCACTCCACCAAATAGCCCTAGGATTAAAGTTGATGTTGTTAAATGGATCAGCTATAAACTCTATGGTAGTAGTAATTCCTAAAGTTGCTTTTTGACTGAAGCGCATTTACTCAACTGTCACTCCCATTTCATGGAACCATTCATGGCTTTCATCTGAACTTGCTAGGTAGTTGCCAAAGCCAGCCCATCCACTCAGGGAGTGAGCAAAAGAAATACCATCTTCAGGATTATAATTGATAGAATCAGCCAAAGGGATGACCATCGTATTGCGTTCCATTAGTCGTTGTGAATAACTTGGAACGTAACTTATGAATAGAGTGAAAAGGAGTAGTGATATTTTCATAATGATTAAATTGTATTTTACTACAATTTAATCAAAATAGGCTTTAATGTTAATGAGATAATTTACTCAAATTTTACTTGGTCGCCATCTGATACCCTTCCGACTCCTTCTTTTACGATAAGCTCTTCTTCGCTTAGCCCTTTTTCTATAATGACTGACCCATCGGCAGTAGCGCCTTTATGTATACGGCGTTGTTCAATTTTATTATCATCCCCAATTACAAAAACAAAATACTCCCCGAGGTCTTCCTTGATTGCTTTTTCGGGTACCAAAAGGTGTTTACCACTCCGCTCGTCTTTTACCGAAACCCTGCATGATTGTCCAGGACGCAAGTAAAACTCAGGGTTGTCTACAACGAGCCTTACACGTATTGTTCCGGTATTTTCGTCTACAGCGCGGTCTAATCTCCTCAAGTGAGCGGGGTAGCCGTGATAGCTTCCGTCGTTTAGCCTTACTTTAAAAAGAGAATCATTGAGCTGTCGAGCCTCATTTTGCTGATTTAATAAATCACGATAGTAAGGAATCTGATCCTCATTTACTTGCAAGTCCACTGCCATAGGGTCATCAGAGGAGATGGTGTTGAGGGCTGTGCTTCCCGCCGTCACTAAATCACCGAGGCGAACATCAGAAAATCCTAGGGTGCCATCAAATGGAGCATAAACTTTGGTATATTTTAGGTCTACACTAAGATTTTCTAACTCAGCCTCTGCGGCCTCTATCTGTGCTGAGGCGTTTTCTAGCTCTATGAGTGTATTTTCGTAGGTTTGACGCGGTATGGCATTCTCTGCTTGGAGCTTTTCATATCGAGCAAGATCTTGCTCTACTCTTTTTTTATTTTCTTTCGCTATACGCAACCTTGCCGCAGCTTCCTGTGACCTTGCTCGGTATCGGCGAGTGTCAACTTCATAAAGCAGGTCTCCTTTCTGAACTTGATCACCATCTTCTATTAGTATTCTAGTGATAAAACCACTTACATCTGCACGGATCACCACCTCTTGAAGTGCTACCACTCGCGCAGGGTATTCTGATCGAATCTTTATATATTCTTTTTGCACCTTATAAGCAACTACTTTGAGAGGCTCATCTTGTTGCTCTTTTTGAGATTGGCAGCTCGCAACAAATAAGCCAAGTATGAAACAGATAGCAATATTACGATAGTGGTAGGTTGATCGTGTCATTCAATTAGTTTTGGTAAGATATGATTTCTTCACCACGAGCTCTGTCAATAGCGAGTTTGGCTTCATAAGCTGAGAAAAGCGCATTTAGTCGATTGATTCTGGCAGTGCGTAGGTCATCTTCCGCAACTACCACTTCTAGAAAGTTAATGATACCTTCTTCATATTGGTATTTTATGGTTTGGTATATTTCTTCTGCCCATTGTTCATTTTGAGCATATTTTTGCCATTGTGTTTTCGCTGCACGGAAGTCAGCTACTGCTTGCGTGTATTCATTGTCAATGCGGTTGATCAGTTGCCGTTCATTGAGTTCCACTTGTTCATAAGCAATTTTTGCTTTTTGTATCTCATAGATTCTCATTCCACCTAAAAAAATAGGAACTGATAGTCGCAAACCAACCGTAGAGTAGGGGAAACGCTGACTGATCAGCTCGTCACCATTGGGACTTTGAAAAAGAATGGTATAATTAAAAAACGCACTCAATTCAGGCATGAAGGCTCTTTTCCCAAAGTTAATGTCTTCTGCCGCTAGGGATAGATCGCTTTGTTGTACGGTATATTCTGGTCTATTTGAAACTTCATTAGCTTCGATTGTAAAGTTGTTAACGATCTTTTGAATCTGTTCAGTGATATCTATGGTACTCACATTTTCTTCTAGGGGATCCCTCCCCATAGCAAGATGCAATTGGCTGCGTGCAATTTTTTGGTCTTCTTGAGCTCTCTTTAGTTCCGCCTCGCTATTGCTTAGAGCGATGAGGGCACGTTTATAATCCACTTGATCAGTAAGACCGCTTTCAAACTGTAATTGAGTTTCCTTTTTTTGCCTTTCTTGCCGCTCTATGTTGCCTTGTATTAGTTGTATTTGCTCTTCAGCTAAGGCTAGTTGAAGGTAGGCAGCGCTTACCTCTCGGATTAAATCAAGACGAGCGCTTTTGGTCATGGCCTCGGCACGTGTTTTAAGTACTTCCTTTCTTCTTACAATATCTATTAAGCGGTTGCTCAATATGGATTGCTGCATGGTGAGATAGACATTGGCATTGTAAGGTACACCTGTTTCTACCTCTTGGAATTCGCCAGATTCAGGGTTTTCGAAGTCAGGAAAAATCGCTACGGGTTGTTGTAAAAAGTATTCGAAGTCAGTAGCTAAATTCACCTGGGGTGTCCATCCGGATAATCCGCTTTTGATGTCAAGAGCTACGAATTCTTGTTGGAGAAGCTGTCTTTGATAAAGTGGTTGCTGTCCGAATGCATACCTAATGCACTCTTCCATCGACATTTTTTCTTGTGCATCCACCGAAAGTGCCATTAACAAACAAAATATGCAGAAAATGTAGCGCTTTTTTATCATTGAGTATCGTTTGAACTTGATCTTCTAAACGCATTCTAAGGAATCGATGTTTAACGATTAATTAATTATAAGCTTCATCTGGACGATTTGTCCATTAATAGTGGTTGAAGATAATTATTGTTCTCATTTTAAATAGTATTTACCTTGCTTTTGCGATGATGATAGTCATCAGACAAATTTTGACAAGTTGGGTGTAATAAATATCCAAGTCTAGCCGACTAATCTATCTACAAAATGAGCTTATTTTTTCACTGATGGAAAAATGGCGATAGAAGCTTTGTCTTATTTAAAGAAAAGACCCACTTGATTAATCATACCATCATGAGACACCTATTTTTAGCGATATTATTGACAGTATATTCAGCCGCAAATGAGCTTTTTGCTAAAAAATCTTTTACTATTGATTCTTTAGAGATCACTGCAACCGTAATGTCAGATGGGAACCTACAGGTGATTGAAAAAAGAACTTATCGCTTTAAGGGAGGTTTTAGCTATGCTTATCGTTCTTTTCCTAAAAATCAGGGAGTAGAATTTGGTGGCTTTGAGATTTTCGAAGATGGTGAAGCTTATCGACTCGAGGAGGGTGAAAAACCGTCAACTTTCGTGATTGAAGATAAGGAGAAAGAGACACTTGTAGGCTGGTCATTTACTGCAAAAAATGAATCCCGTACGTTTGAAATCAGGTATCAAGTTGCTAATCTGGTAAAGCGACATGAAGATATAGCAGAATTGTATTTCCAATTTATCGGTAAGGAGTGGAAGGTAAGCCAATCCAATGTGACTGTTATTTTGCAACTTTTTGAAGATATGGCAAGCGATGAGATATACCATTGGCTTCACGGACCCGGGCATGCTTTTTCTACACTTTTGGAAGATGGAAGTATAAAAATTGTAGCGCCTAAAGTGCCACGTCGTAGTTTTTTAGAAATTAGAGCACTATATCCAGAATCATGGTTTGATGGGGTGCCTTCCACAGGCATGGCCATGCTTGACTCGATCAAAACTGAGGAGGCAGTTTTGGCTGAAAAGGCAAATCAGAAAAGACTGGATGCGATACAAAAAGAGAAGGAAAAGGAAGCTCAAAAGCAAGTGGCTAACTGGCTTACCCCTCTCATTTTCTTCATTTTGCTAATGTGGTCAGTTCAAATTCATTTTAAATATAGAAAGCGTTACCCCAAAGTGAGTGCACCTAGCAAACCGCAGATGAATCCTCCTTCCGATTTTCATCCTGCTTTTTATTCACTTATGCGCTATAATACGCAGATGTATCGAGAGATACAGTCAAATCTACTTTATTTGGCTCACTTAGGTGCTATTAAAATGGAGGATAGAGATGAGTCAGAAAACCCGAAAAAGCGCAGCAATAAAAAAGTATTTTGGGTATTAGAAAAGTCCCGTATGCGAGCACTTGAAAGCAAATTGAGTACTTTCGACAAAAAGTTCATAGAATTTATCTTTGGTACCCTTGCCAAAGGCAAAGATGAAATATCTATCTATCAGTTTCAAAAAGCTAATTCTAAGTGGACAAAATTTCAGTCTGAATATTATAAATTGCTTAGAGATGAGGCGAAGGTCTTTCAGTTTTGGGATGAAGAAAGTAAAAAAGGAACTAATTTGGGTATCATACCGGGTTTATTGTCATCACTTATGATTGTGCCTGCTGTCTATTATTTTGGTCCTACTGCACTCTTTCTGTTAGTTCTGCCTTTTATTGCGTTCATTCTTTGTGCCACCACTACCTCTAGAACGAAGCAATGGCATGATGAGCTTCCGTATTGGGTCTCTTATTCGAAATCGCTAAAGTTAGCCGCCAAAAAAGGAGCTGACCTTAGTCTAGACAAAGAAAATATTTCTATCCATTTGGTTTATGCTATCTTGTTTGGATTAGGAAAAAATAATATAGAAAATATCTTAGGCAGAATGTCTGCCAATGATTTTGCCGCCTATTTACCGTGGTACGTAATACTTATTTCAAACAATCAGACAAACCCTAATCCCTCAGCTATTGCAAGTCAAATGAGTCAAAGTCTAGGAACAGTCATGAGCTCTTCTGGTGGTTTTGGTGGTGGCGCATCCTTCGGCGGTGGTGGCGGAGTATCTGCTGGCGGAGGCGGTGCCAGGTGATTTTTTCTTTGCGTGTGGGATGAGGGGGGGACCTCAAGTCCATGCCATTAGAAAGCGCTGGAGAGCATTTTATGAGGAGCTTTTTAAAGCGCTAAGATTGATATAAGTTCAAGCTTAAACTTGGATTCTACGACTTGAAAAATAAGTAACGTAAAATAGCTAACTTTTGATTGTAGCATGAAAAAGCCTATACATCAAATGGTGATTTTATCCCCTCCCGGATTCTGGTAGAAATGTAAAACCCCAACTGCACAAGTTAGGGTTTTTGAAAAAAAAAGATACTTTCATTGAACATGTCAGTTGATGAATTAAATGCTGCTCTAAAAATTAGTTAGATGGAATTATGCGTCAGGATTCGTAATGAGAGTACAGAATGCAATAAAATCAAGTATTTAGCGACTGAGGCATAGCACCGCTCTGGTGAAGGCGATAAATACAGCGGAGCGATTGATTTTGAAGCAGTTTGCGCTCGGAATAGAATTTCTAATGCATATTCTGGGTTAAAACTAAACCTACTGGTATGCAGGACTGTCAAAGTCAGCTATTCATCCTCGTCTTCGTCTTCATTCTCATCTTTATCTTCACCTTCCTCATCACTATCAAAAAAGTCTGAAAAGGAAATGGATTCATCAATTTCACTTTCCATTGATTCAATGTAAGCGTTTTTGATGATCCCCCACACAGCCTTCCAAGTATTAGAGTCAACATCTGATAGATCACCTTCAAAGGGTACATTGGTTGCAAACTTACCAGTTCTTTGATTGGTGAAAAGGAATCCAACTCCTGTAATTAATGCTTCCCAAGCTTGCTGAGCTATATTTTCGTCCTTACCTATCAGGCGGTAGTTCTCTAGGAGTGGTTTGACATAACCTTTCAGATAGGCGTCTTTGATTGCAAACTCGCTAAATAGATTGACTTTTCCTTCTTCAAAATCTACACCCACGTAGTTTAGCACAAGCGCGTTGAGAGCAGTAGCGTCTACATCTTCTAAGCTGGCATTGAGGTCCAAATCAGGAATTTGCTTAATTAGGTTAATATCACCTTTGACATTTATTTTCCCACCACCAAAAGAAATTCCACTCAGTTCAATAGGTGAAGGGAGCACCGCTTCCTCTTGTTCTACATTTTGTAGATTTCTAGCACTCAATCTTAGGTCCTCGATTTTCAAATCAATCTCAGGTTCGGCCGATATTTCCTTAAAGGCAAGCTGACCTGAGTATACTTCTAATTGGTTGATAGAGATAGGTACTAATTCCGTGAGTGCTTTTGTCCAACTTTCTCGATCAGCCTCATCATCGTCCCCACTTTGATCCTCTAGGACATATTTAATTTCTGGAGAGTACATGCTAAGCTCACTGACTATCTCGCCTTTCAATAGCGGTCGCCACTGTATTTTTACCTCGCTTTTTGGGAAATATAGAAATGGAATTCTTGTCTCCGCTTCAACTTTATCTAACACGAGTCCTTCTATGGTATAGAATCCACGAATCAATTGAAGGTCAATATCATCGATTTTACCATAATAACCTGGTATTTCTGCAAGTGCTTGATTAGCGGTATTTTTGATGTAGGTAGATAGGTAGAATCTTCCCGCAACAAGAAGTGATAAAATAACGAGTGGTATGATAAACCGCTTTTTAACAAACAGTGATCTGGTGTAAGCCATTGAATCGAAAATTTTGATTTTAAAAATAACTTAGCAAGGCACTTAATCGGCTTTTATGCTAAATTAAACATAATCTTAGTATCAGTTTAGTGATGGTTAATCGGATAGGAAGGGTTTTAGGAATATTGATACTGGATTTCTTTTTTATACGGAGCTATCTTCTTACTGTTATTCTATGAGCTCCTCCAAGGCTTCTTCTCTTTAATGAAGCATGATTAATCACAGTTAAAATACAGCTAGCATGCTTGAAAAGTTACGGAAAGGTATGGAAGACAAAAGAATCATTTGAGCATGCCTAGAAACAGCTGCTTAAAGATAATAGTATTTAATAAATTTGCTTTTTGTTTTATGAAGTACACCGCTTTAAGAGGATGTCATTATTGCTAATCCCTCAAAATGTTTCAATTCGACATATTGAAGCATAACATAAGCATTATGCTATTTTGTAATTCGTATATGCATTAAAAAACATTTACAACCTTAATCAGACTACTTGAAATTCACGTATGTTTCTACCCATGAAAACCAGCGAAGCGTTTGATTTTGAAGTATTTTTAGCTCGCAATAGAAATTATAATGCATATTCTGGGTTTAAGCAAGCGCTCCTTAAGATCTAAGCTCTCATCGATCATTAAAAAATAGACTCAATAAGCCTCCTTCAATTCCTAATCCCATCGTCTTCATTAAGAAAATAGCCTGAAAACTTCTATATTGCAGCATAATTTATCAAAAGCTCAATGACTTGATTTCGTAAGTTTCAAGACCTCAACCTTTATAGGATAAGAGATATTATTGAAACTTCAATTCTTGGCTATTTGTCAATTTACTGATGATTCAAGCATTAAATAAAGAATGTATGCGCGTTGGAATTTTTTTTGGAGGAAGAAGCAGAGAAAGGGAAGTTTCTTTTGCAGGGGGTAGAACGGTCTATGATAACCTCAACAAAGGGCTTTTTCAGCCGGTTCCTATCTTTGTAGATACCCTCGGCAATTTCATTCATCTCGATTGGAAAAATATTTATAAAGGTACCATACGTGATTTCTACCCTACTGCAAGCGCAGTAAGTGAGTCGCTACCCGATCAGTCCAGTTTTCAGCTTTATGTAGAGTCTCTGCATCATCTGCCGCAGGATAAAATGGATAAGATGATCGCTGAGGTGGGTGAAAAGGTCGCCATAGAAGAGCTTGCCAGTCTTATTGATTTTGCTTTTCTCACTTTCCATGGACCTTATGGTGAAGATGGAAATATTCAGGGTATCTTGGAGTGGTGCGGCATTCCTTATTCTGGAGCGGGTATGTTTTCCTCAGCATTTGGTATCAATAAGCTCATTCAAGCAAATATCATGAGTACCGTTGGTTTTCTACAACCAAAGAGAACGAGTATTTTGCGCTCAGAGTGGGAGACGATTACTGACCGATCAAAACTTTTAAGACAACTGATTTCCGCTGTTGGCTCTGAGTTTGTCATCAAAGCGCCAACTCAAGGCTCATCAATAGGGGTTGCTATTTTATCTCATCCCGAGCTTACCACTTTCGAAGCGGCAGTAGATAGGTGCTTTTTTAAGCAGCAAATCGATATCACCGCTTTTCAGCTGCTTGACAGTGAGCAAAAGCGCATCTTCGTGCATCGATTGATCGATATTCGTGAAGGGCTTGGACTGCCTTTATATCATGAATCTGCCGACAGATGGATATTACATCCAGCCGAACTATACGATTACCTATCGGATTGCAATGAGCCAAGTATTGTGCTTTCGGCGCAAGATGCTGATCAACAGTTGCTGGTGGAGGAAAAAATTTCAGGCAAAGAGTTTTCTTGCATTGTCATTGAAGATGAACAGGGGAAACCACTATCGTTGCCTCCAACTGAAATCCGAAAGAAGACCGACCTCTTTGACTATAAGAGCAAGTACCTGCCAGGTATGAGTAGGAAAATTACCCCAATCGATGCTAGCGATGCCGACATTCGGAAGATCACCAAGGCCTGCGAAGACCTTTTTGAGCTGATGCAAGCTGAAGTCTATGCTCGTATCGACGGTTTTTTAAGTCCTGAAGGGCATGTATACCTCAACGATCCTAATACCACATCTGGCATGATGCCTTCTTCCTTTTTCTTCCATCAGGCCGCGGAAGTAGACATGGATCCTTCAGCTTTCATTACCTACATTATTCGTACGAGCCTCGCTGCAAGACTAAAAACTGGTAAAAACCAATTTAGCATCAAGCGGCTACTTGCAAAACTTGACGATGACATCCATCGCATTAAGCATGAAGAATCGGATGCAATAAAAGTAGCCGTGGTGATGGGTGGGTTTAGCTCTGAAAGACATATTTCAGTAGAAAGCGGTAGAAATATCTTTGAGAAACTCAACTCCTCGCCAAAGTATCAAGCGATTCCTGTTTTTCTTTCAGGAGATGAGGAAATGCATCGACTATTTAGAATACCAGTGAAGGTGATGCTCAAGGATAATGCCGACGACATTAAAGAAAAGGCTTTTCATGGCTCTTCATCCCACCCCATAGTAAAGGAAATAGCACAGAAGGCGGATCAATTTCTTTCTCGCTACCGTGATGCAAAGTCAAGTATTCAGCTACAAGAGCTAAGCTATGATGAGTTGGCGAGAGCGGTTGATTTTGCCTTTATAGCACTGCATGGCAGGCCTGGCGAGGACGGTGCCATTCAAAGGGAACTGGAAAAACGAGGGGTCCCCTACAATGGATCCAGTATTGAGAGCTCACAACTGACTATCGATAAATATGCTACCAATCAGTTCTTGCGCGAAAATGGCTTTAAGGTGGCAGATCATATGCTCATTCAAAAGGAAGATTTTCTTTCAGACTCAGACGAGCTGATTCGTAAGATAGAGCAAGCTTTTGCTTACCCCATGATTGCTAAGCCATCAGACGACGGGTGTAGCAGCGCCGTGAAAAAAATAAAAAACCAAGAAGAGCTCAATGCTTTCACTCGCTTGATGTTTAGGGATGAGGAAATGAGGGATGCTGAATTGGAGCAGACACTTCGCTTGGCACCGACCGAAGAGTTTCCGCGAAAGTCCTACTTCTTGGTCGAGGAGTTGATTGATAAAAAGGATGCACTTTATTTCCTTGAGATTACAGGTGGATTGCTTACTCACCGACAGGATGATGGTAGTGTACGCTATGAAATATTCCGACCTTCAGAAGCATTAGCTTCAGGGGATGTTTTGAGCTTAGAAGAAAAATTTCTTGCGGGTGAAGGACAAAATATTACCCCCGCACGTTATGCACCTACTGCCGCGCTCAATGAAGCAGTAGAAAGGGAAGTGCAAAAAGTACTACACAAAGTGGCAGAAACACTTAAAATAGAGGGTTATGCGCGAATTGATGCCTTCGTGAAAGTAGATCAACAGGAGAGCGTACACGTTTACATTATTGAAATTAACTCACTACCTGGTATGACACCTGCTACTTGCATTTTTCATCAGTGTGCGCTCAATGCCTACACCCCTTATGATTTTGTGGATGCAATTATTGATTATGGATTTAAAAAAATGAAAATCAATGCTTAGAGATTTTTTTCGTATCAACAGCTTTAAAAAGGCCTTAATTCACTTAGGTGTCATGCTTTCTATTGCTTTTTTGGCAATACTGATCTTCTTTTTAATTTATCTGCCTAGCACCACCAAGCATGGTGAAACACTTACAGTTCCTGATTTGGAAGGAATCGTGCTCGAGGAGCTAGACCAGTATTTGCAAGCGAGAAACCTGCGCTATGAGGTCAATATCGACTCAGGTTTTTCTTCAGAATTCCCACCTTATGCGGTTTTGAATCACTATCCGATGAAAAATACCAAGGTAAAGGAAGGTCGTAAAATTTATGTAACACTCAATGCCGCTCAGCCACCAAAGGTAAAAATGCCAAACCTAATTGACGGTTCGGTGAAAAATGCACAAATGGTATTGAGCAGTTATGGATTGATCAGGGGGGAGTTGATTTACAAGCCTGACTTGATTCAAAATTCTGTGCTTGATCAACTCTATGAAGGTAAACCTATTGAGGAAGGCTCTTTTGTTCCGAAAGGTGCTAAGATTGATCTGGTAGTAGGGGATGGCATGGGCAAACAGACACTAGGCGTACCAGATGCTACTGGTTTTGATCTTGATGAGGCTGAGTTTTTAATTACAGGATCTGGACTCAATGTAGGGGCAATTGTCTTTGTATCGGCAAGCGAAACAAATCAGCGAGCGGGCACTGTCGTAAAGCAAGAGCCTGAATCGGGACAAGAGGTGCGCATCGGATCTGTGGTTGATCTTTGGGTGGTAGAATATGACGATTCACTCGACCTCGGCCTCGATGAGGATGAAATTTAGATTCCCAATCATCAATGATTCATTCTCTCGAGTTTTTAATAATATCTATCCAAGTGATAGGTTTTAAGCGTATTTCTAAAGTAGACTTTATAATTTGATGAACAGACGGGCGGTATATTTTTCACTTTCCTTGGCCTTGATATCATTGGTAATCATACCTGCCGCTAAGGCTCAGCTGGAAATTAAAATGCTCAACCATCAAAAAATAGAGTCAGCCAGAGTGATGGAAGATAGCGCAGAGGTAGAGATACCGCTCGATACCTTGAGCTTGCCTTTTTGGGATGATTTTTCTCAAGCTACATCACGAATACCCGACAGCCGCCGTTGGTATGATAGTGAGGATGTTTTTATTAATTTCAGCCTGGCCATTAACCCACCAACATTAGGCGTAGCATCGCTAGATGGTGCCAGAGGAGATGGGCGACCCTATAGCAACAATGTTAACAATATAGGGGATGCTGATGTATTTACCTCGATGGCAATTGATTTGGAGGAGGTACCCGCCAATTTAGTAAGTGGCCTGTTTTTTTCTTTTGCTTGGCAGGCAGGCGGCTTTTCCGAAATACCCGACACCGAGGACTCCTTGGTCTTAGAGTTTTACACCAATGAGGGGCGATGGGAGCGTATTTGGGGTATTAGTGGGGATGAGAATATGAATCGGTCAATTTTTACCACACAAGTTCTTCCCGTACAGCAGCCGAGGTTTTTGCATAGCGGCTTTCAATTTAGGTTTAGAAATGTGGCTAGGCTCAGCGGACGGTTTGATAATTGGAATTTAGATTATATCTATCTTAATGTGGGTAGGAATGCTAATCAAGTCAACTTTCCCGATAGGGCAGTTAGTAGAAAACCTGACTCACCCTTTGCACCTTATCACAGCGTGCCTTATTCGAGAGCAATGGATGAACTAGCTTCTTTAGCTGATACCTCTAGATTTACATTGAGCAACTTAAGCACACAAGATAACTTTATAGAATACAGTCTCTCCTTGCGCAATGAAGCCGATCAGTCGAGTATAGCAAGCATGGCATCTGTGGTGTCTGCCTTATTGCAAACACGAAGCTTTCGGATTTTTGATGTGCCATTAAGTCCGAGCACAGTGAACCTTCCCGCTCTTGCTGAGGATTCCATACAGATGGGGGTTCATGTTTCCCTCATTACACCCGACAACATTCAACCCAATACTACTGGCTTTGTGGGAAGCAGACCATCGGATGTCATTGACTTTCGCCTCAACGACCGAGCTACAACCATGATTGAGCTGAATAATTTCTACAGCTATGACGATGGTACCGCCGAGTTTGCGATTGGAATTAACCAAAATGGTGGGCGACTTGCTTATGAATATATCGTACCAGGGGGTACAGTACTTACGCATATTGATCTCTATTTCCCACCCCTTGGTGAAGGCTTACAAGATATTAATCCTGGAGTTTTGTTTGTCTGGGATAAACTCTTAGATGCATTACCCGATGAGGATGAGGACGGCATTATTAGTTTCCTACCCATCTTACTGCAAGGATCAGAGGATAGAAATCAATTTGTGCGTTTTGAATTAGAGAATCCGGTAGCTGTTGAAGACACTTTTTATATTGGCTATCGTCAAGATGTAAATCGATTTGTACCTCTCGGCTGGGATACGGACACTAATAGCAGAGAGCGAATTTACTTCAATGTAAGTGGTTCTTGGGAACAGGCAGATGAGACCTTTTCAGGCAGCATGATGATGCGACCTGTCATCAACGATGATATTGTATTGTCTGTAGCGGAGAATTTACCGAAAACATTAACTATCTACCCTAACCCTGGTAGGGGTGAAGTTCGTTTTTCTAATGCCGTAGATCAGGTTTTGGTCTTTGATAGTAGGGGCAAATTAGTGCTAGACAAACAATCTGATGCAATGAGCCGAATATCGTCTGTAGATCTTAGTAATTTTTCTAAAGGGATTTATTTGCTAAAGATCAAAACTGAAACAGGCTTTCAGACAAAGAAGTATATACTTGAAAAATAAATTTTAAATTAAACTTAAGGTCAAAATGAAGGACATTGAAGTTGCCGAATTGAAAGAAAAAATTGAATCAGGCGAAAAGATTCACCTTTTAGATGTACGCGAAGAGTGGGAGTTTGATGAGGATAATATTGAAGGTAAATTGATACCCTTAGGCGAGTTGCCTACGCGACTTGAGGAGTTAGAGGACTGGAAATCTGAAGAGGTTATAGTGCACTGCAGAAGTGGCAAAAGAAGCGACCAAGCGAAGAAGTTTTTGCTTGCCAATGGCTTCGAAAATGTAAGGAATGTATTGGGGGGTATCATTGCTTACCGCCAGCTTTAATAGTAAGCCAATTTCATCATCAGATGATGTGAGCACTTCAACTCATGTAGTAATAGTCTGAATAAATGTTTTTGTGCAATCCGAGGATGTGATTCTTTGAGGGATTGATACCACTTCGAGCTTTAAAAAAGTGAATGAATGGAAAGAGATGCAATTGATGCCTACTACTTGCCATTGATTTATTTTATGTAAGCTTCCAAGCTAAGTAATGTTTCATTTTGTATGAAGCTGACTGACCTCCTCATCCCACGAAAAAAAGAAATAATCACAAAGAGTGAATGCTTAAGATATGGCGCTAATTAAAAACAAAAAGAAAAGCATACCCATTTCGGAAGATCTTCGGAAATACCTAATTGACTTCGATCGATCGCTTGATCTGCCGATTGAGTATGAGGATCTTTTGCGTTATAACAATTCGATACCACTTTACGATAGTGAGGATAGAGACACCCTCTGGGAGACCGTTTTTTATCCTCAAGATGACATGAAGTCCATACACTTGGCACTAAAGAAAATCTATGCGCTCATCAAGGCTGATGGTGATCTTTCAGTAATGGAGCATCTTTTTGTAGACAGGGTAGACCTCTGCACCTACGGAAATACGCAACCTTTTAGGGTGAGAATTGTCAATAGAATCAACGACAACTTTGATTATTTCTATATCAAAAATGCGGATGCTTCTCGCATCTATGGTCTTGAATTGGAGCACCTGCTATCTCCAAACCGAATCAGCTATTTGGTGCATAAAAATACCCTGATAGAGGAGCATATTGCGGGTGTACCTGGCGATCAGTTTATCAATCAGTATCTGAACGATAAGAAAATTAATGAAACCCGCCTCGCCAAAGAATTTGTGAAGTTTACTGAGCGATGCTTCATTCGGCTTTTAGGCGATATGCATAGTAGTAATTTCGTAATTGATATCACCCCTGATTTTGAGGAAATACACTATCGTATCCGTTCCATTGATTTTGATCAGCAGGCTTATGAAGGACCTAAGGGGGTGTATATGCCGCAGTATTTCAAGCAAAACAATGAGTTGATTGCGCTAGGTATGCGACAGATGACCCCCGAGACGGTGAGGCAGTATCAGAAAGAGGAGCGCTCGCTAATTGCAGTGCGCTATAAAGCGGCTCGACCCGTGGTAGAAAGGCTGCTAGAGGTGATGAAAAAAGACAGGATAGCACCCATAGAAAACGTAAAGAAGCTACGGAAAGATCTCGCCGATCATTATGACGAGCCTGCCTTCAAAAAATGCACATGTATGGGTGAAATCTTGGAGTTGAGCTTGAAGCTAGCCACCCAGAAGACTAATATTTCAAAGTAGTCCTCTTCTAGATGAAGCCTCCGCTTTAAATCAACTAACAACCTGACAAATTCTAAAACATGAAAGTACTATTCGATACCGCCAATTATCAATCACTCATTGAGGAGCTGATTCCTTTTCATCGCTTGATTGGCTTAGAGCTTGTGGAAATGGAGGCGGGTAAAGCATTGGTAAGAATTCCTTTTCGTGAAGATTTAGTCGGTGATCCTCGTAGTAAGAGAATTCACGGCGGCGTCATTTCTACAGCAATGGATGCAGCTGGCGGAGCGGCGGTAATTACTACCTTGTCGAGCAATGAGGACCAGATCAGCACTGTAGATATTAGTGTAGACTATCTGGTGGCAGGTAAGCCTAAGGACCTTTATGTGAGGGGTGAAATCATCAGAGACGGGAAAGGCGTTGTATTTACCCATATGAGCGCTTATCATGAGGAGGGTGAGCCGCCGATTGCAGTGAGCAGGGCCGTGTATCGTGTTAAGAGAACAGCTAAAGGATCAGAGTAAAAACCTAGCGAATGCTTTGATGGTTTTGCTGATAGTATCTTACCCGACCCAAGCAATGAGTAAATATGAAGCAGCTAAAAAGTGATTTTTTTCAGCAGGACGATGTCTTACAAATTGCTCAAGACTTAATTGGGATGGAGTTGGTGAGTAGAGTAGGGGGTGAGTATTGCTCTGGCATCATAATTGAAACAGAGGCCTATCGACACTATGGTGATAAGGCTTGTCATAGTCATGCGGGTAAGCGCACCCCTCGCAATGAAAGCATGTATATGGAGGGAGGTATTGCCTATGTGTATCTATGCTATGGCATTCATCATCTTTTCAATATCGTTTGCAACCGATCAGGCAAAGCCGATGCTGTGCTCATTCGAGCATTGATGCCTTTGGAGGGAAAGGAGGTTATGCAGCAAAGGTTGGGTGGAATGAAGAAACGGAAAGATCATGAGCTGTGCAATGGACCTGGTAAATTGAGTAAAGCCTTAGGTATTAATCGAACATTCGATCGGCATCTCTTGGATGCTATCGATGCGGACCTTTTCATTTTAGACTCCAAAAGGATGGAAGTCGCACCACTTGTGGCTCGTCCGAGAATTGGCATAGACTATGCTGAAGAAGATGCATTTTTACCTTGGAGGTGGTATCCCAAAGGAAGCAAATATATCAGTAAGCCTTAGTTACTAACTTTACTAAAAAACAATTTTTTTCATCTCCTTTCTTCACAATAGTCATAACCAAAAGATGATTTAACCTCATTTTAAATCTTTTTATAATTTTTTATGGAGTATACTGTAATTTTTTGACCGTAAGAGCAACTTATTCATCGTCCTTTACAGTAAAAGTATAAGAATTAGATTTCAATATGGTACTTTCATCCAAATTAGATGATGGTATGTATTGTAACGATATACTCATCCTATCTTCAGAAGGTTAAATACAGAGCTTAAAGGCATTCATTAAAAATTAAATTAATTAGGAGTGCTTCCCTTTACTCATGCAGAATAAAGAATTTGTCGAAATACTGGAGGAGAACAAGCAAATCATCTATAAGATTTGCCGAGCCTATTCGAAGGATGAGTGGGAGATGGAGGACTTATTTCAAGAGGCAAGCTATCAAGTGTGGAAGTCGATGAAAAACTTTGAGGGTCGTTCGAAACTTTCTACTTGGATTTATCGCATAACACTCAACGTATGCTTAGGTGAGCTAAATAAGTCGAAGCGAAAAATTCAGACCACACAGATTGATAATCCCAACATCTGGGTGGATGAAAGCAATAATGATGAGGAGCAAGTAGCGATGCTGTACGCAGCATTGAAAAAGCTAAGTAAAACCGACCGCGCCTTGATCATGCTTTTTCTTGATGATAAGTCTTACAAAGAGATGGCTGAGATATTAGGTATAAGTACAAGCCATGTTGGGGTAAAATTATTGCGAGCAAAAAAAGAATTAAAGAGAATCATAGATGGAAAATAGTGAACAAAGCTTAAAAGACATTTGGAAGAAGCCTGGAAGCAAGCTTGAGCTAAGCTATGAGAAGTTGAATAAGGTTTTCGATTCTTACTCTAACTCACTCATTGAAAAGTTTAGGCGCAATATTGTTGTTGAGCATTATATCAATATCATTACCTTTATTCTGATAAGCATTTTTCTTATTGTGGGAGAAGAATATTTATGGTTTTACTTGATGCTGGTGGTATTTCCTCCCTTTTTGATTTACTATCAAATTACCATCAATCGCTTAAAAAATCACGAAACCAACCAAAACACATTAGAATATCTAAAAAGCACCTATCGATTGTTTCAGCGCTTTTTTGATCACTACCGCCTATTATCTGTGCTTGCGGGTTTGGTAGGATTCTTCTACGGCACTTTTGCTTTTTGGTCAGATGAAGGCTTCTTAAGTGTGGGGTCACACACCTTAGGCGAATGGGCTATTTACATCTTATCTATAAGTATTCCTCTAATCATGATTTTCCTTTTTTTTCACTTTTACCTTAAGTGGATGTATGGAGATAAGCTGCGCACTTTGAAGCAGATCATTGCTGAATTGGAGAGTGATTAGGTAAATACCTATCAATTAAGCAATTCAATCATTGGAAGTGTATTTACAAGAATTAATACCTGAAGATTAAATGTTGATAATGCTAAGTTTCAAGCAGCTATCAATGTTCCATCTTGATGGACATTAATTTTTTCGTTGCCTCATGTCATTTCAATCGATTGTTGGTTTTCCCATTTATTTAGAGTGTTAAATTCATAAAAAAAATGAAAAAATGTTTAAACATCTGGTTGAGAAGAACGTTATTTGCATGTGAAAACTGTAAGTAACCGCAAAGTTTCCTAAGTGAAGACCCCAGAAAATAAGAATTTAGATCAAAAAGAGCAGATTTTGGAAGTAGCTTCCAATTTATTTCTTCGATATGGCATTCGATCAGTCACTATGGATGATATCTGTAGAGAACTGGGAATGTCAAAAAAAACACTTTATCAATATTTTTCTGATAAAGAAACTTTGGTTGAGTCGGTGACTAATACCCATTTGGCTTGTGAGGAAAAAGAAATAGAAGCGCTTATAGCCAATTCAGGGGATGTAATAGAAATGTTCACCAATATTTCTAAGCACATGAGGGAAAGCCTCAATCAAATGAATCCTGTCGTGATGTACGACTTACAGAAGTACTATAAAAAATCCTGGAAGAGATTTGTGAAATTTAAAAGAGATCATTTCCCTACACAAATGGAAAAAATTCTTCGACAAGGAATGGATCAAGGGATTTTCCGAAACGATATCAAGCCAGATATTCTTGCTGTAATGAGACTAGAGCAAGTTGAAATGATTTTTGATGACGAAATATATCCCAGAAAGAAATTTAACTTTTCAGAGGTGCAAATGGAAGTCTACCGTCATTTCCTCAGGGGTATCCTAACCGCAGAGGGTGAAAAAGTCTTTAATGAAAACCACATACTCGATTAATATTCTATAACCTAACTCATTATGACCTTGAAGTATATTATGTCCATTTTGTTATTGTTATTGCTAAGCCTCGAGCTTTATGCTCAGGAGTCGGTAACCTTAACGCTGGAAGAGTGTATTCGCTACGCTAAAACGAACAATGTAGAAATGAAGAATGCCAATTTGGAAAAGGAATTGGCCAAAGCGCGTATAGGAGAAACTCGCGCACAGGGTTTACCACAGCTTACTGGAAATGCAGAAGGTACCTACAACGCCATCGTACCCACCATCTTCATTCCTGTACCTGATCAAAATGGCGGTGGAGGTGCTCCACCCATTCCAGGGGGAGGAGGTGCTCAACCGACAAGTGATGGGGTTATCCCTTTAGCCTTTGCGGTAAACTACCAAGCAGAGCTGGCGGCACAACTTACTCAAATGATCTTTGACGGTTCTTATTTTGTTGGCTTAAAAGCTGCTAAAACCTATAAGCAGCTCGCTGATAAAGACTTCATCAAAACTGAAACCGATGTAATTGAAAATGTAAAGAAATCATATTACGGAGTCCTAGTTGGTAAAGAACGAATTGACCTCTTACAAAATAATCTTACAAGACTAGAATCGCTCTATCGCGAAACACAGATGCAATATGAAAACGGCTTGATTGAAAAGGTGGATGTAAGTCGCGTGAAGGTACAACTCAATAATGTGAAAACTCAATTTAAGCAGGCTCAGAGAGCATTGCAACTATCCAAAAACATTCTTAAGCTACAAGTTGGCATGCCACTTTCCGATGAAATTGACATAGCCGACCGATTGGCTGACATTGAAAGCGAATTGGAGTACGAAGGGGTAGACCAAGATTTTGACTTTAATGATAGAATTGAATTTCAGCAACTAAGTGTAAACCGCGAGTTGGCAGAGCTAGAGTGGAGAAATTTTAGATCTGGATATTACCCCAAATTGGAGGCTTTTTCTCGGTTTGGTGCGAATTCGGGTTTTCAAAACTTTGATGCAGCCTTCGACAATTGGTTTGGTTTAGGTGTAGTAGGAGTAAGACTTTCTGTACCGATCTTCGATGGATTCTTAAAGAAACATCAGATGCAGCAGTCACGCATACAGATGCAGCAGCTAGACAATCAGAGGACCTTTCTTAAAGATAATATCGCTTTTGAGCGTATGCAGGCAGATATCGACTATAGAAATGGCCTTGAGGAGCTTGAAGTGCAAAAGGAGAATAAAGAACTTGCTGAGACCATTTTCGAAAATGCGAAGAAAAGATATCAAGCGGGACTTGGTTCTAATTTTGAGTTGATCGATGCTGAATCAGCATTTAAGGAAGCAGAAACAAATTATTTTAATGCACTCTACGATGTGCTCATTGCGAAAGTAGATCGTGAGCGTGCAGATGGTAAATTATTAACGAACGATAACTAAGAGATCATACTACCAGTAACCTACTGGCAAAATCAATTTTCATTATGAATAAAAGCAATTATTACTGGATTGGGTTAGTGCTGATTGGATTATGGACAAGCGCTTGCTCTAAAGGCGATGACCTTGATCAAAAAAAGGAAGAACTTAAAGCATACAAATCAGAACTGAGTGATTTGAAGTCTAAGATTAGTGATTTGGAAACCGAAATCTCTAAGGCTGATCCAAGTTTTGCTCGTGCAAATAGGAAGGCTTATATAGTGACCTTACTCGAGGCGGAAAAATCTACTTTCGAACACTTTTTAGAGGTAAGGGGTAGTCTCAGCTCAAGAAAAAATGTAATGGTAGGTGCAGAAGCTAGTGGTAATATCATTCAAGTATCTGTACAAGACGGTCAGCAAGTTCGTCAAGGTCAGGTAATTGGTAAAATAGATTCTGAAAGAAATGACCGCACTGTGCAAGAACTTGAAAAGCAATTAGAACTTGCCAGCACCGTTTTTGAGAGACAAGAAAAGCTATGGAATGACAATATTGGCTCCGAAATACAGTATCTGGAAGCTAAAAACAATAAAGAATCACTTGAAGAGCGATTAAAGTCAGCCAAAACAGAGCTAAATAAGTCTGTTATCCGAGCGCCATTTGCTGGTGTAATTGAGGAGGTATTGATCAAAATCGGTGAAAGTGTGCAGCCTGGTACGCCTGTAGTACAGTTGGTTTCTACTAAAGACATGTTTATTGAAGCGGATATTTCGGAAGCTTATGTTGGGAAATTCAAATCCGGCGATCCTGTAGAGGTAAGCTTTCCTAGCCTTGATAAAACCTTTGAATCACAGGTTAGAGCTGTAGGTCAAGTGATCAATACTAATAATCGTACTTTCCGCTTAGAAGTTAGCCTGCCAAAAACGGTGGAGTTTGCTAAGCCTAATATGCTCACCGTCTTACGAATTAAAGATTTCCATGCCGATGATGCGATAATCGTTCCTACCAACCTCATTCAGAAAGACAATAGAGGTGAGTATGTGTACATTGCTGTAGAAGAGGAAGGTCAGCTCGTTGCCAAAAAGAGGCCAGTGAAAAAAGGCATGACCTATCGGAACCAAAGCATGGTAGAAGGACTTGAGGCTGGCGATCGACTGATCAATGAAGGCTTTAGAAATGTGAGTGATGGCGGTAGAGTGAAAATATCTGAGGTATAATTTTTAGGGTGAAATGAGGACGCATTTGACGGCGAACGATCAATCTTTAGTTCGATTGCTAGTGAATACCAACTGTCTTACCCCCTCATTCCACGCAAAAAATAAATACAAAATACGGCTTTCAAAAAGAAATAGGAATATTAGCGACAGATGATATCCATCAAAAGTGGCTACTCAAAACATAAAATGCATCAAAGATTACTTCTATGAGTGAAGCACCAAATTCAGGTCAGGAAAAATCAAAAAATCCTATTATTAGAGAATTCGGACTTAGTAGTTTGTCTGTCGACAATCGTAC
This sequence comes from Cyclobacteriaceae bacterium, assembly GCA_020832375.1. Lineage (GTDB taxonomy): Bacteria > Bacteroidota > Bacteroidia > Cytophagales > Cyclobacteriaceae > JAFIEW01. Next base: position 5,233 of record JAFIEW010000029.1, on the reverse strand, counting down.
GAGTATCGTAATTCTTACCTTCCTTATTGGCTTGATGGGCTATATGTCTTATCAGAGCATGCCGAAGGAAAACTTCCCCGAGATCGTTATACCGACTATATACATTGGTACGACCTATAGCGGTAACTCGCCTGTGGATATGGAAAACTTGGTGACTCGACCAATCGAAAAAGAATTGAAAGGGCTTAATGGCCTGAAAGATATATCTTCTACATCCATACAGGATTTTTCGACCATTATTGTCGAATTTAATCCCAATGTAGACATTTCAAGGGCACTGCAAGACACCAAAGACGCGGTAGATAAGGCCAAAAGTGAGCTTCCTACCGACTTGGATGCAGACCCTAATGTATTTGAAGTTAACTTATCGGATCTGCCGATTATGTTCATCAATGTGTCGGGTGACTACTCGCTCGATGAGTTGAAAGTGTACTCTGAGTACCTTCAGGATGAAATAGAGAAGCTATCGGAAATCAGTAGTGCGGACATTCGCGGTGCCATGGAACGCGAGATTAGAATTGATGCCGATTTATTTAAGATGGAGGCAGTTAATGTGAGCTTTTCTGATATTTCTGATGCGATATCGGCAGAAAATGTGACCATTTCTGGTGGTAATTTATTAGCGGGAGATTTCCGCCGATCGCTCAGGATAGTCGGTGAGTTTCAGTCGCCTAAGGAAATTGAAGATATTGTGGTCAAGACTGACAATAATAAAATCGTTTATGTAAAAGATGTTGCGGAGGTTCGAGATACATATGAGGAGCGAGCTAGCTATGCACGCTCAAGTCAACTGCCTGTAATCACCATTGATGTAGTGAAGCGTAGCGGTGAAAACTTGCTCGATGCGGCTGATAAAGTTTTTGACATCATCGAGAGAGCTCAAAATACTCGTTTTCCTGCAGATCTGGATATCTCTATATCGAACGATCAATCGAAAGTTACCCGTAGCCAATTGAGTAACCTGGAGAATAGCATCATATCGGGTATGATCGGTGTGGTAGTGGTATTGATGTTTTTCTTGGGCTTTAGAAACTCACTTTTTGTGGGGGTAGCCATTCCACTGTCTATGTTGATGTCCTTCTTGATTCTTAATGCACTGGGTGTTACAATGAATTTGGTAGTACTCTTTTCATTGATTTTGGCGCTAGGGATGCTGGTAGACAATGGCATTGTTGTAGTTGAAAACATCTATCGACTCATGCAGGAAGGCATGAATCCAATAGATGCGGCTAAGCAAGGGGTAGGCGAGGTAGCACTGCCGATTATAACCTCTACGGCAACCACCTTAGCGGCATTTTTACCACTTGCCTTTTGGGAAGGTATTGTAGGTGAATTTATGGGCTACCTTCCGCTGACGCTGATAGTGGTACTTTCTTCCTCTTTGTTTGTGGCATTGGTAATCAACCCTGTACTGACAAGCCTTTTTATGGTAGTGCAAGACGGGAAAATGCAAGTAAATAAAAAGAGATATTGGATCTTCTCAGCTGTAGGAGTAGCAATTGCTATTTTGTTTTTTGTGATGGGTAATATCACCATGGGTAATGTGATGGCGCTTGTCGTTATACTGACTCTGGCCAATATTTACTTCATCAATCCCGCAGTTCAGGTATTTCAAAACCGCTTTTTGACCTCATTGGAGAATTTATATGAGAAGACACTTGGCTTTGCTTTAAAGGGTAAAACCCCTTATCTGTTATTCTTTGGTACTATTTTATTATTGGTGCTATCTATTGGTATTTTTGTGGCAAAATCGCCAAAAGTGGTGTTCTTCCCCGAAAACGACCCTAATTATATCAACGTGTTCGTGGAGAAGCCGATTGGTACGGATATCGAAAAGACCAATGCTTTTACTAAAACGCTAGAAGAGGAATTGATTGAAATGATGGAGCCTTATGGCTTTATGCTAGAGTCTATTATTGCACAAGTAGGTGAAGGAGCAACGGATCCATCTGAAGGACCAAGTCAAGGGAATTCCCCACATAAATCAAGAATTACAGTAGCTTTTGAAGATTTTGAATTCCGACAGGGAGTTTCTACTACCAAAATTATGGATGAAATCCGTGAGCGCATGGAGAAATATCCGGGAGCTACCATCACAGTAGATAAAAATAGAAATGGACCTCCTGTAGGTAAGCCAATCAATATGGAAGTGATCGGAGAGGATCTTGAAAAATTGATAGAACTTACAGCGGCAGTGCGAACAGAAATTAATAATTCTTCAATTCTCGGTATTGAGGAACTCAAGACAGATATCGAGCTGGGTAAACCTGAATTACTTATTAAGATTGATAGAGATAAAGCAAGAAGGTTTGGGCTTTCTACTAATCAGATATCCAATGAGTTACGTACTGCTCTCTTCGGTCAAGAGGTGAGTAAGTTTAAGGATGGGGAAGATGAGTATCCGATTCAACTGAGACTCAAAGATGAGCAAAGATACGATATTGGCTCACTGATGGATAAGAAGATTACCTTCCGAGATAAATTTGGCAATGAAAAGAAAGTACCTATTTCGGCCGTGGCTGATGTAGAGTATAGTGAAACCTACGGCTCTGTGAAGAGAAAAGATTCAGACAGGGTTATCACGATGTTTTCCAATGTCAGAGATGGATATAATGCCAACGAGATCAATGAGCAACTGAAAGATCTTATTGCGGATTATGATATGCCTGAGGGTTATTCCGTGCGTTTTACAGGTGAGCAAGAGGAGCAGCAGGAGGCAGCCGAGTTTTTAGGTAGAGCCATGTTGATCGCAGTTTTCACCATTTTCATGATCATTGTTGCTCAATTTAACAGTGTTGCAACACCATTCATTATCTTGGCCTCGGTTATTTTAAGTACTATTGGTGTATTCTTAGGTTTGGTGGCTTTCAATATGGATTTTGTGGTAGTGATGACTGGGGTGGGTATCATCTCACTGGCTGGTGTGGTTGTAAACAATGCCATTGTACTTCTCGACTATACTAACCTACTACGTCAAAGAAAGCGTGCAGAGCTTGGGGTAGCTGATGGTGAACTATTGCCGCAGAAGGAATTACTAAAAACCATCATATTAGGAGGTAAAATACGTTTAAGGCCTGTTTTACTCACCGCCATCACCACAGTGGTTGGACTTATTCCTTTGGCACTAGGTGTGAATATTAACTTTGCTAAGTTGCTTTCTTCTTACGATGCCGAATTTTACTTCGGTGGCGACAATGCCATCTTCTGGGGGCCTATGGCATGGACAGTGATCTTTGGACTTATATTCAGCACCTTCCTTACGCTTATTTTAGTGCCGATCATGTACTATATGGTCGATAAGATCAAATCGAGAGTCGCAAAAATGAAGCAAAAGGCTTAATCTAAAGGCAGTTTTTTTACGTATGAATCATTGTCTTAATGTAATATTTTAAAGAAAGACCTGCCAGCGAAATATTAATGTAAGTGAACCATTCATTTACATCATAGCTGGACAGGTCTTTTTTCGATTTTCGACCTAATCTTCAATTGTACGATTATCTTGCTTTTGAACCTTTACTGCCTTGATGGCTGGCGTCTGATATGATGCTGATTTTAATAATCATCTTTACAATGAACAAAATAATTATCATACTTACTTTTTCTTTGGTTTTCCTAGCGATGGATTATTATGTCTGGCAGGCCATAAAAATCTTGATCAAAGGCATCAATCCTCGCTTAAGAAAAATAATTCGAGTTGGCTTTTGGTCGGTAACTGCTTTCACAGTGTTTCTATTGGTAGCCTACCATACGGGGATGCCTGAAAAGTGGGGTAGGGGCTGGAATACCTTCATTATGGTGTTCATTTTTATGAATTATTTTTCAAAAGCCTTCGGTGTGGTCTTTTTGCTCCTAGATGATATCCGGCGGTTTTTCATTTATGTGAAAAAATTATTTTTTGCGAGAGATGAGGACAGTAGCAACGCATCTTCATCACAATCAAGCGAAAAAATATCGCGATCTGAGTTTATGGGTAAGGCAGCGCTCATTGCTACCTCTATACCGCTTATCAGCATGGGCTATGGCATTATAAGTGGTGCGCACGATTATCGAGTCATTCGACAGCGTGTCCGCATTCCTAAGCTTCCTGCAGCATTTGAAGGATTGAGAATTGCTCAAGTATCAGACATCCATACAGGTAGTTTTTTCAATCCGACTGCTGTAAAAGGAGGGGTGGAGATGATCATGGCAGAAAAGGCCGATATGATTGTATTTACCGGCGATCTTGTCAATAATGTTACCGCTGAGGTAAAAAGATACATTCCGATTTTCAATCAGCTCAAGGCTCCTCTTGGCGTTTACTCCGTTTTAGGTAATCACGACTATGGTGATTATCATCAATGGAGTAGTGCGGCTGCCAGAAAGCAGAATATGGAAAACATGTACACCGCTCACAAGGAGCTCGGATGGGACTTATTGCTTAACGAACACCGCAGTATAAAAGTGGGTACCGATAAAATTGACCTAATAGGGGTAGAAAACTGGGGTGCGGGGCGCTTTGCTAAATATGGCGATCTCACCAAAGCTCATCAAGGCACTGAGGCAGATGTGAAGCTATTGCTTTCGCATGACCCCTCTCATTGGGATGCACAAGTGAGACCCGATTTTCCGGATATTGACTTGATGATGGCAGGGCATACCCACGGATTCCAGTTTGGCGTGGAGATTGGTGACTTCCAATGGAGTCCATCGCAATATATATACAAGCAATGGGCGGGATTATATCAGCGTGCTAATCAGCAGATTTATGTGAACCGAGGTTTTGGCTTCGTTGGTTATCCCGGAAGAATTGGTATACCACCCGAGATTACTATTTTAGAGCTTTCCCGTGCGTAATGGTTATTTATTATTTATATGTGAGGGTCTTTAGCTCATGATAGGAAAGCAAGGGGATGTGTTGTCTAATTGACCTTGATCATGCCATCCCTATCGGGATTTTTTGAATTTGGATTTAATGCTGCTAGAATCATGTCATCCCTATCGGGACTTAGAGATCTTAAAAGGTGTTGATTGACTTGTCCTAAAATATCATTCTTGTTTAAGCCGCTTGTATGATTGTCAGAAATGATAGAATGTTTCTCTTCATCCATGAAAAATGTCTTAGTTGTTACATAAGTTTTCTTTTCCATTTTCTAACTTTTAGTGTAAAGTTTTTTCAGGACGAGACAATACCTGCATCAATAAAACCCCATCGGGGTGAAATGATTGTAGTAAATACGAATCCAAGGAATTAAAA
>JAFIEW010000172.1 GCA_020832375.1 Cyclobacteriaceae bacterium | reverse complement strand
GTGACACTTCATCATTTAAGAAATCAAGCATTACACACAAAACTGGACACTACCTCATAAACTGCTAAAAATAGGATATAGCCTTATGCTAATATCAGCAAAGATAGCAATCAAGGTTTACTTGATGCATTGGCAAGGGTAACACTAAAATAAAATCAGCATGTTATTAACAACTGACTAAAATAAATAGCCCAATTTGACTCAGTTAAAATCTTTACACTGAAGCTTCTAGAGTTCTTGCCTAATTCGATTGACTTCTTCTGTAGTCACCTCGGAAGCTTTGTTCCCCATATTCAGTCTCATGTATGTTAAAACTGCAGCAATTTGATCATCGGTTAAATAATCTTGAGCTGGCATTACTCCATTGTACTCTTCACCATTGACTACGATAGGTCCACTTAAGCCATTGACAATTAGATCAACTAGCCTTTTGACATCACCTTCTACCCAATCCGATTCTCTTACTGGAGGATACATATTTCTTACTCCAGAACCATCTTTTTGATGACAAGCCAGGCAATAAGTACGGTATACTTTTCTTCCATTGAGCTCCACCTCACTTAGCTCTCGACTTCCATCATCACTTAAATTACCTGTCTCCTGAGTATCACTACAAGAAAACATCAGAAACATCGTAAAGAAAAGAAAAAGAGAGGAAAGCTTATATTTAATCTCTTGCATTATTTTCATTTGATTGAAGTAAAAAGACACCCATGATTTATACGAGTGCCTTTCTATTTATATCCTTTCTATAATATTTGAATGCTTTATTTCACCTTGAAGCTAACTTAGTAGGAGCTTCATGATAAAAAACTCTCCATATTTTTCCTTCATGAGAGTCAACAATTAATACAGAACCATCTAAATCCATTGCTAGCCCCATAGGACGATATTTAGCATCTGAAGGCTTTTCAATAGACTCTACCTGGGCAAAGCCCTCTGCAAATTCACTATACTCACCTGTAACCTCACCATTTTCAAAAGGCACAAAAGCCACATGATAGCCTTTTTGCTCTAGAGGTGCTCTATTCCAGCTTCCATGAAAAGCAATCAAAGCGCTATTTTTATATTCTTTTGGAAATTGATCACCCGTATAAAACAAAAGGTCATTCGGTGCCCAATGTGCTGGAAATGTTAATATAGGTTGATCAAATTCATCACAATCTCTTATCTCTTTACCATCTCCGCCATATTCAGGTGCCCATACCTTATGACCTAATTCTGGATCAAAATAGCAATAAGGCCATCCAAAATTAGAATCTTTAGTCACCTTAAAAAACTCTTCTGCAGGTTTTTCAGCACTAGCCTCTTCATCGAACATTTCTGGGTATAACTGGTAAAGCATATCTCTTCCATGCTGCACCACATAAAGTTCATTATCATCAAAGTTCCAATCTACAGCAACCGCATTTCTGATTCCAGTCGCATACATCACACCATCATCTACTTGAGTTTGACCTAATTTATTAGCATCAAACTGCCAAATGCCACCGTGTAGTTCTAGCCAAGGGCAGGGATCCATTCCTTCAGAACCTTTACTTCTATCTTGCTCTTGACAAGCATTGCTTGGAGCACCGACATTAACGTATATATTGCCCTTCCCGTCGAAAGTAAAGTTCTTGTTAGCATGTTGACGTTGGGATGTAAAGCCTGAAATAAGTACATCTGGATTGTCTGCATTTTTTGGAACAAGAGCATCACCATCAAACTCATATCGGTAAACTACTGAATCACTTGAAGCATAAAGGTAGCCATTATGAAATTCCATACCGGTACCTCTGTAATCACCGAAATAAGCAACAGTATCAGCTCTTCCATCATTATCAGTATCACGAATGGCAGCGATCGCACCACCGCTTTTGGAAGGATTAGAAAGTTTTACATAAATATCTCCATTATCTCTAACTGTAATGTGTCTCCCCCCTCCTACTTCTGCAACAACATAAGCTTGAAAACCATCAGCAAGATAAATACCTCCTTGATCTTCATCAGCAATAAATCGGGCAGGCATATCTTGATTAGATTCATTATTTGCATCATTGCCTAAGCCACACGAGGCTAATAGCAATAAACTCATTAAAAAAATTATACCGTTGAAATGTTTCATAATTTTGATTTTTATGATGAAATAAATATGCACCTAACGTGCTATTATTGATATTGAAAGGATTGTACGCAATAGTTTTTCCAAAAAAAAAGAAGATCAATTTAAAGGTTAAATTATACCTCAAAATCATATAAAGAAACCGTTAACTGATTTGAATTGTTATAGTACTTTGAGATCATGATTACCAAATCCGATTTTTTTTAATCTAGAAAAGAGTTATATAATTTAATATGTACCATAACTGATTTTTTTTGTTTAAAACCATGCTACCTTTTCGATAAGTGCCCTAGTTCTATCTTTATTCTTTCAATAGTTTCAATGTATTCCTCTTCTGAATTTATCTTAGGAATTTTTAATACATTATCGGCTTGAGCATACTTGAGAATAGCACTTTCGCTTCCTGGTGTTGGTTCACCATTAAGCACTAGCAATCGTAAATTTAATCCCCTCGACTTAAGTGCCTCAATGCTCAATAAGGTGTGATTAATACTCCCAAGATAATGATTTGAAACCAAAATAACTGGTAAATTATGCATAAGAGGAAAGTCGATCATTGTTTGGCGATCATTAATAGGCACCATTAAACCTCCCGCACCCTCAATAAGAAGTGGGTTGGGTGTATTAATTATAGGGAGTTTTTGCCAACTAATCTCAATGGATTCGTCAGCAGCCGCTGCGTGTGGTGAAGCTGGCATCTTGAGTATATATTGCTCGGGATGAATATTAATATCCTTTCTTCGAACTTTTTGTTTTATGAAGCTTGTATCTGTAGGAGCACCAGCTTGTATTGGTTTCCAGTAGTCCCAACCCAAAGCTTCACATAATAATGCCGAAACAAAGGTTTTTCCACTATCTGTACCTATCGCTGTCATGAAATATTGAGCTTGCTTGTTCATTCTATTATTCTTACTTGGAATATTAAATTTGATTTACAAGCAAAAATAAACTAAAAATGTAAATGGCAAGTATAGTTCAGCTAGGATACCTAAAAGAAAATGACGGCATGGACTAAGTTTAAATTGGCCAAAAAAGAATATTTGTCTTTAAGACTACTTGCTTACCGAATATAATATTAGAATCAAATATTTAACGATATAAAAACGATTTCTTTTTCTCTTGACTCAGTCCTTAACTCAAGACCATATTTTGAAAGCGACTTTTTTAGTTTTTTAATATTTCTTTTATTGTAGCTCCACGATACAAATTCATCTAAATAATCCGCCATATCCTCCAAATTAAAATTAAGAACCATCTGATCACTTAGTTTTTGAAAAACTTCTGAAAGTATTTTATTTTTAACGAATACCCTTGAATTTATATGTAGTATAGAATTACCCTCATTCTCCTTATACCCAATACTCTCATTAAATGTGCTAATATCAGAGATAACCACCTTATGAATTGTCTCATTGTTGGTTTTTCTTTTAATATCAAGTGCATGATAAAGTTGCATCGCATTCAATATCTCTTCTGAATCCGGCTGCTTGTCCCTCCATTGAATACTAAGACGTAATTTTTCAAATTCCGTAGGAACCATAAAGTTTTTATCTGGCATTACTTTACTCAAAATATAGTCTAGATCACCCTCTACTACAAAGCTTCTTTCTTCATCTTCTATTACATCAAAAATATATTGACCAATTACTACTACATTTCTATCTTCTAGATAATCAAGCACCTTAGATCCTGATAGCCTTTGTTCGAGCAACAGACTAAAATTGTGATTTTCATAGTAATATAAACTATCTAAATCTCTCGCCTTTAATGGCTGAATAAGCAATGTAACCAATATAAAGCTAGCAAATAAGAAATGTAAAAGGACTCTCATAATTGAATTTTGTTAAATTTTATCTTCAATTCAAGTGATTGGCCATATTCCATTTTCTCATAGATTAAACGAAGACCAATAACTCTTTAAATTAAGTGAATGTATCCTTAGGATGCATAAAAAATCAGTTCGGTTGCCTACAATAAAAAAAACCGAGATATTTTTTAAATACCTCGGTTTTTTTTTTATCTATGAATTGTCCCGTCCTAAAATAGCGTTACACAAAAAGTAATGTTATGAAAGAAAGAAAAGAGAGTCAGTACATTAAGCGCACTCAGAAAGATTACA
>JAFIEW010000171.1 GCA_020832375.1 Cyclobacteriaceae bacterium | reverse complement strand
TTGATTTTCTTGTATTTTTAGCTCTCATAACGAACCCTAACGCATAATCCGGGTTAAAGCATCTCTAATGAGCTAGACAATTTCTTAGGCATCCGTTTATGGCTATCAATAATGGTGTGTGTTAATTGATAGAGGTAGTATTTTTCTTCGATAATCCCTATTGTCGGGTGTTTTCGCCTACTCATCACCATTTACTATTCTTTATCACACTACTCACTAAAGAGTTACTGCCCCGTCTACGCTCAGGCAGGTGCCGCTGATGAAGGAGGCCTCATCCGATGCTAAGAAAGCGTAAGCATTAGCAATTTCTTCAGGCTTGCCCATTCTTCCTAGAGGGGTTTTACTTTCCAGCATGTCGATCACTTTTTGAGGGATGCTTTTCACCATTTCTGTGGCAATGAATCCGGGAGCGACCGCATTGACAGTAATCCCTTTTTTGCCGAGTTCTTTAGCCCAAGTTTTCGTCATGCCGATTACGCCCGCTTTGGTGGCGACATAGTTGGTTTGCCCAAAATTACCGTAAATACCCACCACGCTTGATGCATTGACAATGCGTCCGTATTGTTGCTCACTCATATAAGGTAAAACAGCTTGCGTACAATAGAAGACCCCATTGAGGTTGACATTGAGTACGCGCTGCCACTGTTCGTCGGTCATTTTGGCGAGCGTTGCATCCTGTGTGATGCCGGCATTGTTGATTAAAATGTCGATTCTTCCGTATTGCGTATGTGCTTTCTTAGCTGCAGCTTTTACCGCTTGTGAGTCGGTAGTGTCTACTTGTTCAAAGTCGATGGATAGTTCCTTAGCTGTTTTTTCACCCGCTTCCTTTACTAAATCCCAAATGATGACTTTAGCGCCCTCAGCGATGAACTTTTCTGCGGTGGCTTTTCCGATGCCTTGAGCACCACCCGTTATGATGGCTATCTTTTCTGATAATCTTTGCATTGTTTGTTTTTGTTGTCTGATTTCAAACCTTATTTTTGAGATAGGCAAATAGCGCAAATATTTCTAAAAGCTTGATGCTCTTCTTATTTTTTTGTGGGTTGACTTAAAAATCGTCATTTCTCAAAAACATACTTTACAGTGATTTCAATCGTTTTTTGTAGGGGTTGACTTTATTATTATCTTTTGCGTGGGATAAGGGGGTGAATCACTATTTTTTGATGCATTCATTCAGTAATTGTGCGTAAAAAGTGTTATTTTTCCATTACCATTTGTGATTATTGGTTTAAACCATTAGGTGATCATTTTTTAAACACTCAACATACATGACTAGAGCCAAAACCTTATTGATTTCCAATTCGCTTGCCTTATTGGTGATGCTCATTGTCAACTATTTGGCAGGGACGGGTAAGCTGAATGGTGTTACTCAAGGGGAATTAAGTGAAAAATACAATGCACTCATCACCCCTGCGGGTTATGCTTTTTCGATTTGGGGTATCATCTATCTGATGCTCATAGCTTTCAACTTCCATCAGTGGTATGAGCATATTCAACTGAAGAGAAATGAAAACATATATGCCGTTGGATCGCTCTTTACGCTTTCTTGCCTTTGGAATTGTCTTTGGCTCATTGCTTGGGTGTCTTCTTTAGTAGGTTTATCTACCATCATCATGCTTTTCTTATTGAGTACTTTGGTTGCCATTGTACTCAGAACAAGAATGGAATTGGATCATGTACCTTTTCGAGTGATTGCCTTTTTGTGGTGGCCATTTGCCTTATATCTCGGTTGGATCAGTTTGGCTACAGTGGTCAATGTTTCGATTTTATTCAAAGAATGGGGATTGGGTGGCTATATCATGGGTGAAGCCACTTGGACGATTTTGATGCTGGGGGTAGCGGGATTTTTATACTTCTTCTTATTGCAGAGCCGCAATCTCAGAGAGTCTGCATTGGTTGGTATTTGGGGTATTAGTGCAGTGGCGGTGAAGCAAATGAATAATGAGCCCATCCTAGCGCGCTTTGCCCTTTTGGTATGTTTTGTCTTAGCTATTTTGGTGCTGATTCACGCTTACCAAAATCGAGATACGCTGCCCTTTATTGGGAAAAATAGACCTACTTAAAAATATCGCTTCAATCTTATATCAGATAGGGTATTCAAACTGTTTTGGAAACATTAGCGCCAAACAGATTTATTCACGAAGCTTTTTAATTTGCTCTTGAGTAAGACCTGTTATTGCGGAAATCATATCGATTCAATTCCTTTCTTCAGCATCACTTGAGCATATACGAACTTAGCTTCTCCCTTAGACAGATGAGATATAAAAAGCGAGTAGTGAACTTGGTTGGCTTTGCCTATCAGATAGGGACAAAAAAGATTAGCTAGCGAAAAAAAAAGCCCCTCCTGAAAAAGGAGAGGCTGTATCATTAAAATTTATAAAAGAGGCCTGACTGAATACCATATACTTCTGACCATCTATCGGTTGACCGAGAATGGTCAAACTGTATGCTTAAACCGAAGTCTTTGCCAAGAGCAAATTCATTTCTTAAATAAAATATATGATCCTTTCTACTCAATCTTCCAAATGTTTGCGTAATTGGGGTAAAATTACCATCTGAATCTGTAATCCCTGTTCCTGACAATAAACCACTAAGTCTGCTTGTTCTTCTGTTCATTCCGACCGACAAGACATATAAGTCATTCCTGAATAGCTCTACACTTAATCCTAATTGAAGTATTCCTAAATCGAAAGGTTGACGCTCTTCTCTCGTACTGTATCGTCTAGAATCAAGATTGGTATCATCAAAATTAAACCTTCCATAGGAAACATGACCCGCTATAAACTTAAAAATTCTTCTTTCATAGTGCACTTGTAAACCAGAAGCCAACAGATGATGGTCTGCTGTATGATTAAAATTGATGGTCTGTACCGAGCCATTGATTTCTAAAGATTGTTTCGGTAGCTCTTTATAATCTGTATTTCTCCAAGAGGCAGGAATCACCCAATCTTTCCAATCTTTTTGAGCCCAAACTGATTGCGAGCCAAGAATTATGATCGTAATAATTAGTAACTTCTTCATGTTTATCTTTGTTGAATTTCTAATAGAATGGATGTGAGGCCTATTTCGTAGCGCGGTAGTCCGTTATGAGAGTTACCCATATTGGTCTGATGTTGGTCTACTATTAAATTGCATAAATCTGGTGAGCGATGACTATGATAATTCCAACTTTCATCAAAGTCTATGGTTGTATTTAAATACTCAGGCACTTCTATACCCTTAGGCCCTATAGAACCACCTCCAAGTGATACTTCTACCTCTGTAATAGTTGCTGTTTCTAATCTATGTGTTACAATTATGGCTAAATCTTTGGCGTTTGCGGGAAAGTTATATACCAAATCTCCGTAACTTGAAATGTCTCTCCATCTATTGTTGTCTACATGTGTCCTTCTAATTCTATAATTTGGTAAATGCCTTCTAGACCTATAACCGATTGGAATAGTGTTATTCTCTATATCAAAAGAAAACTCATCAGCCCAGGCTGCATAAATTTGAATTCTATTTGTTCTTGGCCAACTATGAAAATTATCTTTTAATTTTACCATTGGCATATTTATTTGTAATCGGTTGGGGTAGTTTTCATAATCCGAACAATCCCATGTTAAGTCGTAATTATTTGAAGATCCTCCGCCTGAACCAGAGCCACCACCACCTGCATAACCACCACTATCACCGCCAAAGCCGGGGTCTAATATCGCATAATCTAAACCCGCCGAAATAACCATCGTAGGGTTTTCAACCGCATAATCATCATTTGTAGTAACCATTCCGATTTCCCTAAAACTGTCTGCTAATGTGTTTTTTCTAAAGCCTAGTAATTCCAAATTAGTGATATCCATTACATATCCGGGTGTACCCTCAAAATTAGGGTCATCATGCATATCTTCGGAAAAATAGGTTAAGGTTATTTCGGTTAAATTTTCTAAATCATGCATTTCATATAAATATGGAGCATAAACTTCAACGTTGTTATTTTGAATAAAGTCAATAAAAAACTCAAGGTCAAAATCTCCAGATGCTTGTTCCTCCTTGTGATATTTATCGGCGTTTTCATAAAAAGACTTTACGATAGCGGATCCTGACATTCTAGCGGCTTGCTTACCGCCATACCCGTCTTGTTCTTTAAATAAATTAGTAAGGTTTAAAAATATCTCTTCGTCTGTTTCTTCTGTAGCTGTAGCCAAAAGTTCTTGCCTAACTGCAGGGTCTGCAAGCATCTCCCCAAAGTAATAAGATAAATCTC
>JAFIEW010000028.1 GCA_020832375.1 Cyclobacteriaceae bacterium | reverse complement strand
TACGTAATCAGGTACCAACCCATGTACTCCATTAATTGCTTCTTGAATTTTCCCAATTAAATTCACAGTTGATTTATTTTGCAATCTTTTTATTTATTTCTCTATGCTTTGAATTACCTATCTATTGGTAAAAGAGTACTCCATATTACCTAAAGGTTAAGCCGCGCTAGAAAAGGCTAAAGTAATAAGTAAGTCTGTACTATTTTTAAAATATGACAAAAAGATCCGATTTAAAGCTTATTTTTATTAGATAGGTACAATATTTAATTTGATATGTCATAATAGAGTAGTATGCAAAAAAAAAGCTCACATATGTGAGCTTATTAAATTTTATAATCAAGATTAGGCCATTACTTCCTTCTCCATCACTACTTCACCTTTGTAGTAAAGTTTACCTTCATGCCAAAATGCACGGTGTGGCATGTGAAATTCACCAGTAGTAGTACACTTTACCAATTGCTTTGGGGTCAATTTGTAGTGAGTTCTTCTTTTGTCTCTTCTAGTTCTCGATATTTTTCGCTTAGGATGTGCCATTGCTATCTCTATTTATTAAGTTTTAATTTCAATTACCTTTTAATTTTTTTAATGCCGCCCATCGCGGATCTTCATTGCTATCGTTTGAGGCTTCTTCTTCAGCCTCCTCGTCATCAGTTGAAGTACTGTAATATACGACTTCCTCTTCTGACTCTTCAGGGTGTAACTTCTTCATAGGTACACTCAAACTGATGATTTCGTATAAAATATCAGCTAGTTCTATGTTTTGCTGGGCATCACTAATAACCTTAACGTCATCGCCCATTTCTTCGTTAGGATCGCCATATTTAAAGATAAAGCGATGATCAAATGAAACCGCATGATCAAACTTTCTTAAACTTCTGTCGCATTCAAGCTTATAAGAACCACTCACATGGAAGTTGATCTCAATCATAGTGGGTGTTTTTCTCAAATCAGCATTTACCGACAGAGTGGCTTGATTCAGCACTTTCTCCTCTACATCTTCAAATAAATCGAAAAACTGATTATTTATTTCGAAATTGAATTCATGATTACCCTGTGATAACCCATGAATTTCAATTGAATAATCTCGCTTTTTCATATTACTGCCCTTCTCTTCGAAATTAAGATTGCAAAGATAATTAAAATATCAGGAAATAAATAAAGCATGCTCAAATTATTTTATTGAAAAATGATAAGGCTCAAGTTTTTTGGGTCTTGCTCTTTGATCTATCCAAAAAACAGAAGCTAGAATGAAAAGGCGGGAGGTTGATATGCTTCAATAACTACCTACTGCGTTCTCATTCCAACTCGAGAAAATCATTTTTTGCTGTTTTTCAAGCTGTTCATTTCTAGTTTTGCCTGTTCCGAGCGGGTGATGGTGATGTCTGCAGCAAGAAAAATCGCATTGCGCATGCTACTTTCATCGGCAATGTATTTGCCCGCAATATTATAAGCTGTGCCATGATCAGGTGAAGTTCGTACAATAGATAGGCCTGCGGTAAAGTTGACACCCGTCTCAAAATCGATAGTTTTGAAAGGGATCAGTCCCTGATCGTGATACATGGCGAGAATAGCATCGAACTTACGGTACTCGCCGCCTCCAAAGAATCCGTCTGAAGCATAAGGTCCCATCACAATCTTTCTTTTGTTGAGCATTTCTTGTATCACGGGATTAATAATATTGATTTCCTCATCTCCCAATATACCCGACTCTCCAGCATGCGGATTAAGTCCTAAGATGGCGATTTTAGGCTTTGTGATAGCAAAATCTTGCTTCAAACTCTTTTCTATGCTCTCTATTTTGCTTGTGAGTAGGTCGCGTGTAAGCGTGGCGCTTACTTCAGCTAATGGCACATGAGCTGTGACTAAGCCCATTCTCATGTTTTCGCCACACATAAACATGAGATGATTTTTAGCCTCAAACTGTTCTGCCAAATATTCTGTATGTCCAATAAAGCCTTCACAATGTGCCTGAACGAGGTTTTTATTGAGTGGTGCAGTTACCATTGCATCCAAAAAGCCATTTTTCGCATCCTCCACCATTTTTTCGAGCGCTATAAAAGCATATTTGCCGCCTTCTTCGGTCTCTTGGCCTACGGTTATATTTGCCACCTCATCCCAACAATTGATCACATTGACCTTTTTAGCATTATGATCGGCAGCTTCCTTAATTTGATGATAGTTGAAATCTTCCAAATCAAACATTTTCCGATAATAAGAAAGAGCCTTGGTGCTACCATATACGATCGGTGTGACTTTGTTTAATATTCGCTGATCAGACAGCGTTTTTATTATCACCTCAGGACCGATACCATTGATATCACCTAAACTTATACCAATTACAGGTTTTGCTTGACTCATATTTTTTTGATTTTAATCTCTTTAATATCCACTCAGAATTTACAAAATTAATAGAAAACGCCAATTTTCTATGATTTCCTCCTTATCCTCACTAGTATTTAGGCTTAGGTTAGTGAATATGTTTTGTTTTTTCGTGGGATGAGGGTAGTAGCTTACTAATTGATCAATTAAAAGTTCATTCATTTAGTCATGCTCCGACCATTTTTGCAAGTTGATTAGCCTCTCATCCCAATAAAAATCATTATTCGACTTCTTTGTTTTATCAAAAGCGATCCTTTCGTAAGGAAAGATGTGGAAACTACTTATCAAATTTTATGGCGACAGTTGCCTGCAGCTCTATCTCTCGGTCTATAGTTTCTTCAATTTTTAATTTTATTTGTTCTACTTCTTCACTGCCTATGGTTTCTTTAGCAACTAAAGTCAGTTGAACTCTCATTTTATCACCCATATTTACACGTACATCGCGGAGTTCATAGTCCTCAATATCGATATTTTCTATGGCTAATTTGGCAGCAGCTTCTTCATTGACTTGTTTAAAAGAATAGGATAGGGGTATTGCTAATATTGCCACTGTAATCAATGAGTATATTATTCCTTTTCTTGCCCGCTTAAAAGGTGAAAAACCTAGGACTAAAAAAGTAAGCCCTCCAAATAAAATAATACCTGAAAGGTTGGTCATATATAATAAGAAGGCTCCTAAGAACATTTCTATTTCTCCCCAACCTAATGCTATCCCTGCAACAGCAAGCGGTGGAACCAAGGCTACAGCAATAGCTACTCCGGCCAAGGTCTTTGCTATTTCTTCTCTAGCATGGGCATAGGCAGCGGCCATCCCTGAAGCAACAGCAATGCCTAAATCGAGTAAAGTTGGTGATAGTCGAGCGTCAATTTCAGGATTGATTACGCGAATAGGTATAAACAAACTTACTCCGGCAGCAATGATTAAACTTAAAATAGTACCCGCAACAATAGTGATAATACTTTTCTTTAACAAGTCGGTATCTTGACGTACGGCTGACATAGAAAAGGAAACGATAGGTGACATTAATGGAGCTAATATCATAGCGCCAATAATTACAGGCGTAGAGTTAGCATACAGCCCGAATGTAGATAGTAAGGTAGATAGAGCCATCATTACCATATAGGGTGTGGTGACTTGAGCGTTTTCCCTGAGCGTGGTAAATAGCTCTTTGAACTCCTCTCCTGTAGCTCTTGGTAAGAATGGTAACTTTCTTTGAATGAGTTCACTACGCTTTTCTCCTTTTGGCAAGCGATCTACTTTGTAGGTACTTTTTTCTACATCTTTACTTTCATTAGCACTGATTCTTTTTTTATGCATTAGCTTTATGCACTCCTTCTCTACTCTTAGCTCTATTTCTTTAGTGCTTTGTTCGACACCATCTAATGTGAAATCGAAAGGTTGCTTGCTGAAAATCTTTACTTTATTTGTACGGATATAGCCAATGAAACTAGGGATCTTCTTTACCTTACTCTTCAATGGACTTAAAGATCGAAGTAGAAAACTAAGCAGCTCCAAAATATTGTCAGGACTAAGAATGAATAGGTGTAAGAGACCATCATTTACAGGTGTATCACTCACCAATCTTCTAGCTACCACCGAGCTGTAGGAGTGCTCTACTGCAATCATACCAATAGCAGATGTTTCTATTTTACTATCTTCATCTTTTATGATGACGAAGGGGTGGTGTTGTAAAGAGCGTAACTTCCAAATTTTTAAAATAAAGCTTAATACTTGTCTCAAAAAACCCTTGGCTTTCTCCGTCTTGAGTGCAAACATATCGCCAATATCAACCGCTTGAAAAACAGGTTGATCATTACAATACAAAAGGTCTGCTTTGTGGTATACTTCATCGTCAGATAATTCATCAAGGATTTTTTGGATCTTATTTCCTACTCCTAAAAAGCTATTCCCAGCCTCTAGCTCAGGATGAGGTAAAACCCCAATCTTTAAGTCTTGGTTAGCTATCTTATCTAGTATTTTGATTAAATCTTGATCGCTGAGATAAAAGACATGTATATTGGATTTATCTTCGATATCAAGCGCCGATAACTCAAGCAACTCCTTATCTACCTCCTCTAAATGGGGTAGTATATCCGACTCGAAGGTTTCTTTATCATCAGCTTGATAGTATACTTTTAGCATGTAATTGTCTCGATAAAAAGATGTAGTGTTAATATACTGCCTCTAAGATACAGATTCTATTTTTCAATTATATGCTATCAAGCAAAGTAAAAGCAATCAAAAAGAGACGTGCTGCATCAGTTTATTATTAAAGGCAATCAAATAAAAGTTGAAAGTTTAGTGTGGGATGAGATTATAAACTGTGTTCACTATACTAAGCATTTATCGAGGGTTTGCTTAAGCGCTAGTTTATAGAGTTTGCTAATGCTCATTGCGATTATTTCAAATGACCTTTCATAATTCCATCAGTTTCAATAAAAAGTGGTAAAAGCCTTGCGCTCCATGGAATAAAATAAAATACCTTTCATATCCGCAATGCTTATTAAAACTTTTGGTTTAAAGCAGGTTCTTTTTTAAGGTTTGCACTGCATATCTACCTAGGGTCTGCTTAAAAATAGCTAAATTGTTGATAAATAAATCATAAAGTCTAAACTTTATTTATCTGAGTGCATAGTTTTTAAGCAGACCCTAACTAGGGATAATGAATAATATATCGAATCCATGATCCAAAGTACAAGAAGTTAGTTATATCAGCTCAAGTGGAGATTTTATCAACAATTGAGACTTTATGAGGTGCCTTCTATCTCATAGATTAAAGAGATGTTTTGCGTTATCCTATCTTCTTATCCAGTTAAAAAAAGGCATTTTTTTCTTCAAGCTCGATCTGATAGGCTTCTACTTCTGATAAGAATGCTTCAAAGTCTTTCTTATCCATTAATTCTTTTAGTTCTTCAATATTACTTTCTGCATAGCTATCAAGACCATAATTGAGCGCTGAGAATATATAAGCTTTTTTAATAGGTACAGAATAATTATTGAAGATGAGCGCTTCTAAAAGTCTATTATAGTCTTCCATATTTTGAGCTGCGCTATAATTAGCGGTAAACTGTGCTGCTTGCAATATGGCTTCTTCTAAAAATGGGTTTATTGTTCCTGAATAATATTGATAGGCAGCTGTAGAATCACCTTCTATTTCGTGAAGATAGGCCTCAAAAAAAGCGGACTCTTGAGGGAAAAATCGGCTATAGTCATTTGCTTGGTGGATTGCTTGAATACTGTCGTTTTGTCCAAGATGAAAAAAGCTTTTCAGCTGTTCTACCAAAAGCCGGTGGGCTTTTGCCTCACTTTTTATTTGCTTGTCCCAATTCTCTACTGTAGCCTCATAAATATCAATTGCGCTTTTATGCTTACCGTTTTCCCTTAGACGTTTCATTTCTTTTGCTAAAGTGATGGCTTTCACATCATCATTTTCAATTGATTTGATGAGGTAGTTTACTTCTTCTCCTAATAATAGATCTCTTTTATAATGTACCGTTTGAAATTTTCTTAAGTCATCCATCTGTTTATAACTTCCAATAGGTTCCTTTAGAAAGTCGTACATATCTTGAGCAAATTCACTTTCTCGATTATTTAAAAGTCGATCAAGTTCACTTTTTGCTTGGTTTATACGACCACCCTCTAGCAGCGCAAGGATGAAATTGATGTTTGCGTCTTCATAATTTGCATTTTTTGCAGATTCAAAATATTCAATTGCTTTCTGATAACTACCCTCATTGAGTAAAAGGGTGCCTGCTACATTTCTAGTAAATCCAGCTCTTGTAGGTTTGAGCTCTTGCAAATCGTCTAAAAAACGAAGCGTAGTTCCAATATCTCCCTCAAGGTAGGCGTGCAAAGCGGCTAAATATAATAATTGAAAGGCGTAGTCTCCATTTTGAGGATGCGCACTGATCTGCATAAGCTTTTTCGGGTCTTCGGCTTTTCCTTTTCTGATTTGGTAGGAATGATAATTTGAAAAAAGAGCAAAATCCAATGGGCTCAATCGTCCCTCAGGCGCATTGATACTGCCGTCGAAAGGATAATCTTTTTCTTGATTAAGATAGAGTGCTAATAAATTGATGTGCTGTAGTTTTTCAGATACACTTGCATGTTCTCTTACCAAGCTATCGAGATCGATTTGTAATTGTTGTGTGGCTAATATTCCAAAAAGATTGGCCGTGCCATAAGGGTCGTTTAAATCCGCTGCATTTAAGTAATAAAATATCGCCGAATCTGTCTGATCAATTTTCTTATGCATCTTACCCATTGAGCTATGAAGTGGCCCAGAATTAGGAAATAGTTTCAGTCCTGCATGAAGTACCTCGTGTGCATCACTGAATTGATTTTGCTTAATATGTACGTTGCCTGCATTGATGTGTGCATGAGGAGAGGAGGCTCTAGAAAAAGCTTTGCTGTAAAAAAATGTAGCTGCAGTAGGCTTGTTTGACTCCTCAAAAAGTCCGCCGAGACTATAATTTGCTCGGTGTTGATACATATTTTTCTCTTGTGCTCGTTCATAAAACTGAACAGCCAACTCGCGGTCTTGCTGGTGAATGAAACTATCGCCAATTTGATTGTAATATCCAGATACTATTTTATGATAGGGACTGAAACTATCTTTGTATAAAAAGGCGCCAATAATTAGCAAGCTGAATAGCCTAAAACTATACCATCCAGACCTTTCAGGACGAAAAACTACCTCAATGACGCGCTTATTTTCTTTTAGTAGTTCAAAGAAATTAGCAAGTAAGTATAAGAAAAAAATCAGGCCTGTACCCAAATACACATAAAGTACCCATTCTTCGATGCCTTTTATAAAGGTATCATTCCCGCTAATCCACATAAAGCTTAAGGTACTTACTGACATAATGGCCAACGCTAAGTAAAGTAAGCTTCCTAAAGGGAGATGAGGTAAAAACTGTCCGTAGAGTTCTTCTTTTCTTTTAAAAGCCCAAACACCTATCACCGCACTTAATACAAAAAACCATAGAGGACTAATGAAATTTATTCCTAAATCAAATATTTTGGCCTCCTGAAGATAATAAAGGCCAAGATTAAAAAGATAGATTAAGCTTAATGTGTTAAAGTGTGCAAGTGTATTCGTGCTGAAAGCATTATTGCGAGAGGTAAGTAGGTGAAGGAAAAGTAAAATTATATCGTAAGCTGTGATTAGGGCAAAAACAGCAAGTAATATAAAAACTGGAATTGATCCGGACACAATTAAATGTACAAGTGGTCTCTCCAAAGGACTCCAAGATTGAAGAAAATAAAGTACAATACTGATGTAGCAAGCAAAAATTAAAAATCGGAGTAGCATATTCATGCTCTTTGCAAATTGATTCATTAGATAGGATATGACCAATAGCGAGAGTAAAATTACTCCATACAGTCCTTCTAATCCTATTTTTGTGATTTCCAATTGCTGAAATTGAAAACCTAGTAGTAGTAAGTATGAAGCAAACATACCTACAATAAACCAAAATCGATTGAGCCCACTGATTACTGCAAATAGAGATGCAAAAGCAAAGACCAAAGACGCACCATAAATATGGTAGTAATGACCAGGTACAACAAATCCACTTCCTCTATAAGAAATGAACGCAGCTTGAATTTCTCCAAATAGTGAAAACTCGTATAATGATAACTGTAATGATCTTAATACTGCATTGAAATTGTCTAATTCTACTAATTGATGCCATAGAAGCACCCCTTCTGGCTTAAAAAGATAGTAGAAAACAAATGTTCCAATGCAGCACAAAATGATAAATCCTAAAATAAAGTGCAAAATCCTGTCGGAAGTACTCAAGCCTGAAGGAATGAAGTTTTTAACCATATCTTGTATAATATCTATTTTAGGTAAGCTACTTTATTTTATGATTACACTTTAAAATGCAATGTCTGCCGTTGGAAAGTTATTTGCTGTTTCTAGTGCCATTCACAGTGAATAATTTTTGCTTTTATGAAAGATAAGCCTAAAAAAATTAGGTTTATTTGCAGTATTCGTTAAAGATTTCTTGAGGTAAAAAGCCTCCTAGTGATTCTAGTTTCGTCCAACTTTCACACGCCTTCTCATAGTTCTCCAGCTCAATATATACTGTTCCTATATTCATCAAAGCTTCAATATGCTCAGGTTCCTGCTTAAGTGCTATCAGGTATTGCTCTTTGGCAGCTTCAAATTGATGAGCTAAAAAATAAGAGGTTCCTAACTCTACTCTGGCATCGGTAAAGTAGGGGTCAAGCTCTAAGGTTGATTTGAAATATTCTGTCGCTTTGTTTTTTTGCTTCATCTCCAATAAAATAATACCCTTCATATAATGAAACTCTGCTTCCTGTGGGTATGCTTTCATCCCTTGGTCGATATAAGCGATTGCACTTTCGTATTCTGCCTTTAGATATAGGTCATAAACCTCATCAAGTAGCTCTTCTTGTGCTGATAGGAGACCGCTTGCATAGAAAAATAGGGTACAGGATAAAATTATTATTCGAGGCATAATATGTTGTTATATTTGATATGATTATGAGTCCAGTTATTAAATTAATTTCACTCAAGGGCAATTAACTGTTAGTTTATTCTCAGCTTTATTCCCGTAGACTAGATGATTCCCATCTAGAAACTTTTAAAGCTGTTTTTGTCTTATTGAAATTAGGCGCTTCTATTGACTAATTTTTCTAAGAGATTGATTAACTGCCATCTCTGGCAAAGATAAATAAATTAAAATTCTTGATGAAGAGGATTAAATCTCAGAATTCATCTTGTGTCTAAAGCGGCCTTATCATTGATGTTTATTCGTAATTCCGAAGGCTTTAAGCCTTTAATTCTACTTTAAAGCTCAGGGATGATGGTGTCCTCTGGGTATTTTAATTCATATTCAAAGTAAATCGTTTTTTGTTCCTTAAGGTTCAGGTTCCAGATTACTATACCTGTTTCAGGGTCAAACTTACCACCATCCAGTTTAACTATGCTAACTGTTACATCATCATGAGTCGAAATGGGTATTCTGTCGTGAACTGCAATCCTTTCCTGATTAGGTGAGCTTGTGTTGAGGTAAATGTTAAAGCCTACCTTTTCAGTAATTTGCCCACGTCGACTACTTCTCTTATTGATTACTCGGTCTCTTTTTGAAATAATCCTCTGATCTGTGGCCAATGGAATTTCGATGGTGCTTTTTTCAAGTTCTGTGATTAATTGATGGTGGTACACGGTAAAGACCTGCTGGTCATAAAGTACTTGTGTGGCACCACCGCTGGGGAAAAACTGTGCAAGCTTGATGGGTAGTCTTCCTATCACCATGGCGTTGGTATTGAGGCTAGGATAAAGGACCTTTTCCAGTTCAAAGTTTTCAATGGCTATACTATCTAGATGAAATTCGGGTATTTCTTTGCCAACTTCGAGATTAATAGGGCGATTGAAATGGTAATTTTTAGCCAATATGCTTGAAGAAGATTCAAAACCATCACTAAAGTTTATACCAAAATCTTGGTTGTCTTCAGATTTTTCTTCGCCCCAGTTATAATCATCAAAAACACTTGCTTGCAAGCGCTTCTCGTTGACCCTTTGTTTTTTATCTCCTATATAAATCGGAGATAACTGACCTCTAAATAGAGACTGTTTGAGATTAAAATCCGATAAAACCAATGCGTTTAAACTCATGTTTTCTGTAAGCCCGACAAGAGAAATAGCACCTTTATTAGTGAGTTTTGCCGCTCCTTGTGATGAGATTTCTAACCGATTGCTCGAGCTCCACCTTAGGCCTTTATCTCCATATTTGAGGGAGATTTTAGTTTCTAAAGGCTCATTGCAATGTAGCTTGAGAATAAGACTTTTATTTTTTTGCTTAGTATATCCTATTGGGAAAGGGAGTGCCATTACGGCTTGGTTTCTTCTTGTTTCTGTTATTCTCAGTTCTTCCTGTAAATGCTGTAGCCTTTTTCTCAGTTGAAGCTGTTCTTCTTGGCTCATATCTAAAAAGTCATTAAGTGCCTCAAAGGATTCACTTGGCCGAACGGCGTTCTCCTCGAGTATCTTGTTTCTGGTGTTAATAAGGCTAATTTTATATTGGAGGGTTGAAATTTCTTCATTTAGCTGAGAAAGCTGATCAACTTGAAGCCTTAGGTCACTATTTAAAAGCTCATACAAGGTCTCCCCTTCTACCAGTGATCTGCTCAGTAGGTTTACTTCAGAGCTAGAGAGTTCTATTACTTCATGATTATCATCGTAAAATGCACTAAGCCCATCGAAGTGTACATAATTGATGCCTGCATTTAGCTTAATAGTTGCCTCTCTTTCTACTAGACTAGCATCTTTATAAATCGTTAATGACAGAACTTTATGATCAGCTTTGATAATTTGGATTCCCTTTGCATAAATGCAGTCATTATTAAAAAATACGATACTCACTAACAATGTAAAGGTTAATTTGGTAAGTTTCATCGATGCTTTGTTACAATGATACATAGAATAATACGATGTCTACGTGCTATCAAAAATCTTGCGAGGAATGATGCTTAGTTACATAAATACACCAAGCATATAACAGTAATCTGTACCATAACGTATTTTTTGTTTATCTTTTTTCTAATTTCGCTTTTTAATTCCAATATTATATGTCAGAATCGGTTTTATATACTCACGATGCGCTATCTGCTTTTTGTCGCGCTGTAATATTGTCAATGGGCTGTTCTTCGGCTGATGCCCAGCAAGCTGCGGATGTTTTGCTTTCAGCAGATCTAAGGGGAGTTGATTCGCACGGCCTAGCAAGATTAAGTGGCTACTATCGTCTTTTTGAAAAAGGAAGAATAAACCCTATGCCTCAGATGAAGATCATCCACGAAAGTCCCAGCACCGCCACTTTGGATGCAGACGCTGCGTTGGGCTTAGTGAGTGCTCCACACGCCATGCGAATAGCAATGAAGAAGGCTAAGCAATGTGGTTCTGGATGGGTGGCTGTGCAAAATAGTAACCACTTTGGCATAGCGGGATATCATGCTATGATGGCTTTGGAACAAGATATGATTGGCTTTGCCTTAACCAATGCCAGCCCTCTAGTTGCTCCTACTTACTCAAAAGAGCGGTTGCTGGGTACAAATCCTATTAGTATGGCTGTACCTGCTGGCGAGCACATGCCTTTTGTCGCCGACTTAGCTACGACTACCGCAGCCAATGGTAAACTCGAGATTTTGCAAAGAAAAAAACAGCCTATGCCTATAGGCTGGGCACAGGATGCTTTTGGTGAAAATACGGATAATCCTTTCGCGGTGAAAGAAGGGGGAGCGCTTCTACCTCTAGGTGGCCATAAAGGATTTTGCTTGGGTGGAATGGTGGATATATTGAGCGGCGTGCTCTCTGGAGCTAACTTTGGTCCTTGGGTACCTCCGTTTGTGAGCTTTCTTGAGCCTGCAGCTAACCCTGTTGGTAAGGGATTAGGACATTTTGTGGGTGCGTGGCGAATTGATGCTTTTCAGCCTGCTGATCACTTTAAAAAGCAAATGGATCAATGGATATCAAGGTTTAAATTATCGAAAGCGATAGATGGAAAAAAAGTGATGATACCAGGAGAGCCTGAGTTTTTGCTTGCTGAACAGAGGGTAAAGTCAGGGATTCCGCTTCACCCTCAAGTAGTTGAAGACTTACAGCAGCTAGCAAAGGGATTGAAGATTGAGTTCCCAACCGCCATTGTATGATGACTTTCCCTTAAAGTATCTCTAGATAGAGGTGCGGATTTGGTAGTTTATGCATGAGCTATCTAAAGCGTTCTCATCCCAAAAATAAAAGAAAGATGAGGTTGGGATGAGGACGAAGCTTGTCTGAATTGTGCAAGTTTGAAGTTGGCTGCTAGAGCATGAGTCCTACACGTAAAATCCATGGACTTGGGTAGGGGGATCTGAAGTCATCATGTAATACATTGTAAAGCACCATAAAAGAAATACCGCTTCTTCTGCCTATCATTTGATTGATACCTCCACCGAGCATGGCCCCGTCGACCCAGTCACGGCGAAACTCATTGTTGGCAGTAAAATAATCTCTTCGCATACTCTCTATCTCTCCTTGTATGAATAGGGTGGGGGATATAAATTGCCGAGCAAAAAAACGCGGACCAAAAATGCTGGTTGAGAAGTCAAATCGGCGGTCGGAGAAATACATATAAACGGGGTTTATGCCCGCTGAAAACCTTTCTGTAAACATATAACCCATGAGAGGGGCAACCTCAATCATGGTGATAGTGCCGAATGCAGCACCACCAAAACCACCGAAATAGACCCTATCCCAAAAGCTAAGGTCACTAAGTGAGGGCTCGGGTTCTTCTCTACTCAAAGGACGATAATCGCTTTGCTGGGCAAATGTATTAGCCGAGTTGGTCATGAGAAAAAGGCTCATGGCAAATAGGAAGATGAATGCGTTTTTCATAATATCAATTATATGTCAGATAATTTTCTAAAAATTTATCAACTTTTTAAATTCAAGTGATCACTTTTTTGAGTACTTCTCTATCAGGCTAACTTTTTTTATGCCTATCTGCACAATTACATAAAAATACGCCTTGAAAAGACACAAATAGTTACGCCCTTTCAGGGCTAAGTGCATGCTTTCTATTTTTAATAGAGCGTCACTCTCTGCTTTGCTATATCGCGCTTTCAGCGCTCTTAAATAATGCTGCTTCCTTAGAAATTTAACGCGCAAACAAGTGAATAAGCATATTCTTTTTAATAAAAATTGAACATGCAATTACTTTTCTTCAACGATTATATAAATGTCTTCGTTTTTTCGCTTCATTAGATATCTTTCTCGAGCGTATTTTTCGAGCAATTCCTCATTGTATAATAGCTCTTCTCTTTCCTCTTTTACCTTCTTAATTTCTTCTTGATAGAAGTATTTTTCTTTCTCCAATGTTTTTAACTTTTTACGAAGTGCCATTTGTGAAAAAAAATCATTGGAGTCAATGAAAAGCATCCAAATCAAAAATAGGAGAAAAAAGATAAAATAAAAGTTTTTGAAAGTATCAGGTATTTTGGAAAACATATGCTGCTTGTATAAAAGTTTTTCACTGTAGTTGCGCAAGAGTGGATTAAAACTCTTAATCAGTTGCAAATATAAGCAATTAGGGCGCTAAGTTAGCTTACTCGTAATGAGTAAAAAAAAAATGGTGATTGATGATTTATACGTACCTTGTCGGAGGATCAATATTATGCTAAGTTACAAAATTATTTTGAGGGAAGGGTTTTAACTTCTTTTGCATTAAAACGGTATACTTAATAAAGCATGGAACAGATAAATATTTTTAATATTCAATGTTTATCTGCTTTTCAGTGCGCTCTAAATAAATTTAAATTATCCCCTCATCGACTTAGGTTCTTTAATTCTTTGAAATCGAAGCATTCGTTTGTCGGTTCTTATGTTTATAATTCCGAACTATAATAAGCGACATTCGTTATTATTGGTAACTAATTAAAAAATTATGTTACTTGATAAAACTGAGGTTTCCTTAGCAACTAAAATTTTTTTACCGCCTTTGACTACTTATGGTCACTATCACCGGGGTTTAGGTCTTAAAAAAACTTTCCCTATCAAAAAGGAGCTAAAGTCAAAAACAATGAATTCCACTCCAATCAGCTCATCCCTAACTCAAAAAGATGATAGAAAAGCTGTTCGACCAGCTTTTGTTCGATTTAATGACGAGTAATATTACAGGGAAGATTAAGGTCGCTACTCGAAATTAACGAACTTTGCAAAAAGTGTTATTTATACGAGGGGTTGTTTGCTCATCGATTGTCCTGCCGCAAATCATAAACAATTATCTGTATTTCATGAAGTTATATAATTCGATTTTTGGTGGTCTTCATTTTATAATCTGATTAATTTTTTGATGATTAATTATAATCTACTTTTTATCACTTCTTTTTTGTCCATTTTTATTGACCACATCCCTCTGAACTCACCTAGTTCAAATCCCACCGCTTTGTCATCTGGGTATTTTTCAGTAATAGCTAATAATGTAGCTTCTTGAATGTCTTTTTCGCTACCATGACACTGAAGGCATAAAGGAGCCGCCAGCTTAATCGGACGTGTGAAGAGCACATACTGATCATCCATCTTTTGAACATTGGATTGCGGATCTTCATTGTTCTCTGTCATGTAGAGGTAGGCGTCTAGCACTTCTTGCTCTTTACCTTCTCTAGCTACATTTGATGGGTTTCTGTTTTTATGGCTTACCCTTCTAATTTCAACCCCAAAGTTTTCAGACACACGATTCGTAATAGGTAGCGCTTCCTCATGGCAAAAATCAACAGCACCATCTACGCCATTTTCTTGAATGGCCTTTTGTAATGTTTTTATCAATTGGACCTGCGCACTATCTGCAATCTCTTCTCCCCATTCAAGAGCAGCTGTCATAATCTCGCCTTCTTTTAATCTTTTTGGCTCTCGTGATTGACGCTCTTCTTCAAAAGCTTCAGTGCGCTGATTGGTATTACTCTCAAAATCGCAAGCAAATAAAAAGCCTATGATGATGAATGAAATGATAGTAAAAATGATGTTTTTCATTATTTCGGGGTTTATATATCCAAGCTATTCGTCAGCCACAATAATTTTAAGGCTAATTGAAGTAAAGTTATTGAAATCACTCAAAATTATAAGTGACTCAAGTCATTTTTGTTTCAAAGTGTTAGCGTCAATCATGATTATGCTATACAATATCTGCTCTTCTTCATAAGCAGTATCATGATGTGTTAGCCAAGTATGCTGGCTTAAAACCTAAGCTAATATATTTATATATATAAGCTATTGATTTGGTAAAAGACGTTGAACCAATAACCATATTTTACTTTGAGAATTTCCAATATTTCACAGCAAGTATCGGTTGGCTACATTACAATCTTACATTACTTTTCTCAACTGGAACTAATATTGGAAATTTACAGAAAAGTGATTAAAAAAGCCTAAATTTGCACCATTTACATAAAAGAACAGAATAAGTGAGTTTAATACAATCTATATCAGGAATTAGGGGTACCATCGGTGGAAATGTAGGAGAGGGGTTAAGTCCCGTTGACATTGTTAAATTTACCGCTGCTTATGGTACTTGGATCAAGCAACAATCCGAAACAGAAAGGCCAACCATCGTAATTGGCCGCGATGCTCGATTATCTGGTGAAATGGTCGCTTCTCTGGTAACAGGCACTTTAATGGGTTTGGGTTTTGACATTGTTGACTTAGGCTTAAGCACTACACCCACAGTAGAATTTGCAGTGGCAGAGGAAAAAGCTCAAGGAGGCATTATACTAACAGCATCCCACAATCCAATCCAATGGAATGCACTTAAGCTATTGAATGCTAAAGGCGAGTTTTTGTCCGCTCAAGACGGTGCAGAAGTGCTTGAAATTGCCGATAATGCTACTTTTAACTTTGCCGAAGTGAGAGAGTTGGGTAAAGTGAAAATTGATAACACCTATATTCAAAAGCATATTGATGCAGTGCTCAACTACCCTTTGGTTGATCTGGAGGCAATTCAACAGGCAAATTTCAAGATTGCTGTTGATGCTGTAAATTCCACTGGTGGTATTTCCATTGTTCCTTTATTAGAACAACTCGGAGTAACCAAAATAGTACCGATCTATTGTGAGCCTACTGGTGATTTTCCTCATAATCCAGAGCCTTTGCCAGAGCATCTCAATGTTA
This sequence comes from Cyclobacteriaceae bacterium, assembly GCA_020832375.1. Lineage (GTDB taxonomy): Bacteria > Bacteroidota > Bacteroidia > Cytophagales > Cyclobacteriaceae > JAFIEW01. The sequence continues at coordinate 22,540 of JAFIEW010000028.1, read as the reverse complement.
TTAGCTCTGAAATTCAAAAATTGAATCTTGACTTAGGTATCGTCGTTGATCCTGATGTAGATCGATTGGCCTTCGTATGTGAAGATGGTACGCCATTTGGCGAAGAGTACACTTTAGTGGCGGTGGCTGACTATGTACTATCGCAGCGCAAGGGAGATACTGTATCTAATTTATCTTCTACTGGAGCACTCAGAGATGTGACGCATAAGCATGGTGGCACATGGCATGCCTCTGCGGTAGGAGAGGTGAATGTTGTAGAAAAAATGAAAGCAGTCAACGCTGTAATTGGTGGAGAAGGAAACGGCGGTATCATCGTTCCTGATTTTCATTACGGAAGGGATGCGCTCATCGGTGTAGGTTTGTTCCTAAGTCATTTGGCACATTCTAAGAAAAGCATTGGACAACTCAGAAAGACTTATCCTGAATACCACATATCGAAAAACAAGATCGAATTAACTCCTTCTATTGATGTTGATAAGATTTTAAAAATGATGGCAGATAAATACGCCAATCAGCCTGTCAATACGATCGATGGAGTAAAGATTGAGTTTGGAAAAGAGTGGGTTCACCTGCGTAAGTCCAATACAGAGCCCATCATCAGAATTTATGCTGAATCTACCGCTGCTAGCACTGCAGATAATCTTGCAAAAAAGATTATCTCAGATATAAAAGAGATGATTAACGAATAAGAATACTATCATGGAGAATCGAATTTACCTAGACAATGCAGCCACTACCCCTTTAGACTCACAGGTGGTAGAGGCGATGCTTCCTTACTTGCACGACTTTTTTGGCAACCCATCTTCTATTCACATGCATGGACGCAAGGTGAGGTCGGCCATAGAGATGTCTCGCAAAAAGGTTGCAGAGCTGCTAGGTGTAGCACCCGCTGAGATTTTCTTCACTTCGGGTGGTACTGAGGCTGATAATACAGCCCTTCGATGCACCGTTGAGTGTTGTGATATTCAGCAGCTCATTAGCTCACCCATCGAGCATCATGCTGTCTTGCATACGCTTGAAGATATCAGTAAAAAACACGGGATACCGCTTCGCCTACTTCAAGTGGATGAAAATGGACAAATTAACCTCGATGAGTTAACATCTCTACTGAAGCAGCATCCCAACAAAAGCTTGGTGAGTTTGATGCATGCCAATAATGAGATCGGCAACCTCATAGACCTCAATGTGGTAGGTGATCTTTGCTATGAATATGGAGCCGTTTTACATTCTGATACGGTTCAGACCATTGGTCACTACCCCATGCAGTTAGAGCAATTGCCAGTACATATGGTTGTAGGAGCCGCACATAAGTTTCACGGACCTAAGGGGGTAGGTTTCCTTTATGTGAAAGGTAATCATAAGATACATCCTTTCATCACTGGGGGAGCGCAGGAAAGGAATATGCGCGGTGGTACAGAGAATGTTTACGGCATTGTAGGATTGGCAAAGGCGCTTGAGATCGCCACAGAGGAGCATGAACAGCAGATAGCGCATGTGAAATCACTTAAGATGCGAATGATCACTCGACTACAAGAAGAGATCGAGGGGGTAGCCTTCCACGGAATGTCGGGTCATATTGATCAAAGTCTTTACACCTTGCTCAATGTTGACCTTCCTAAGGGTGAGGACAATGATATGCTGCTCTTTAATCTTGATATTCAGGGGGTGTCGGCAAGCGGAGGTTCAGCCTGTAGTAGCGGTACTGACATTGGTTCTCATGTTCTGGCTGCCTTAAATGCAGACCCTAGTCGCGGCGCCGTTCGTTTTTCTTTTAGCAAGTACAATACCCTTGATGAAATCGATCGAGTGGTTGATCTAATCAAAGAGATGTACACTCATAAGGTATAATTTTTTCGTGTTGGGATGAGAACACAGTAGCAAACTTTATTGTGAGGTTATTGTCTTTTGAGCTTTAGATCTCAGCAATTACCTAATTTTAAAAAAGGATCAAAAAATAGCCAAGCGGTTATCCACTTGGCTACTTTTTTTCCTATTGTCATCAAAATTACCTTCTGATAATTAATTTTTTGGTTTCAGCTTTGCCGCTATCATCGGCTACTCTGATTAGATATACTCCTTCCGCTAAGTCGTGTAGCTCAATGGCTGTTCTTTGGCCTTTAAGCGTATTTCCACTTTTTCTTAGCTTGCCTGCCATATCAGTGATTTGGTAGTATGCATTGCCGCTTTGATTAGTCAATTGATCGAGATACACTAGCTGTGATGCTGGATTAGGGTACAGTTCTAGAGATAAGCTTTTTTCATTGATAGAAAGCGGTCTGGTAATATTAAAGAAAATACCTTCAGAACTTGCCGTCACCTCAATATCCCAAGTGAAAGTGAAGGTGCCATCTGTTTCGGGAACTTCAATTAGATAATCATCAAAGTCACTCGAAAGCGGTGCTCCAGGCACGTCTACTAGCACCCAGTAGCTGCCAGCTGGAAGACTAGGGAAGTCAAACTCTCCATCCTCATTGGTGTACTGAAAAGCCACTACTTCCACATCAGGTTGATCAAGTGCACGTATTTGAGTACGGGCAAGGCCAATCGTAACTCCAGCGCCTCTCAAGCGACTTCTATCCATGACACGAGCATTTTCATCCTCTAAGAGTTCTTCAACAAAACCACGAATAGCACCCGCAGCTACCTGGCCTTCTGGAGGAGCTGGAGGGGTTGGGATGGCCTGCATGTCGATATTAAGTTCTGTAATATCTTCATCTACTATGTTGATAATTTCCGCAGCACTCCAAGTTCTTGAACCTCCAAAATAGGTCAAGAAAAATGCTCCTTGAGTATCTTCGGCCAATAAATAGTAGTTCCCAACAGGAAGATCCTCGATGAGGAAGGTACCATCTTCATTGGTTAGCGATTCACGGCTAAGTCTGAAAACATTGCCCCGTTGCTCAAATAGTCTGATATTCATATCATTACCAGCTGGTTCTCCTTCTTGAGTAACTGTACCGCTCATGCTAAATAAAGGATCTTCTAAATCTTCCTCTTCCTCTTCTTCGATTACCAAGCTGAAGGTTGGACCCTCGTCACAACGGTTGGTAGGTGTAACGGTGAGCGTAAGTGGGAAAACAAAAGAAGTAGGAATATCTATTTCTATAGCGTTGTTGGGTAGTAACTCTTCTAAAAACAAGCTACCGCTATCTTCTATTCGCCACACATATTCTTCAGCATCTTCAATAGGATCTATTCTGAAGACTACATCGCGAGCTCCGATGGGTAAAACAGTAGGGCCTTCAATTTCTCGGGTTATCTCCCTGTCTTCAAAACAAATGCTATTAATAGTAAAGGTTCTAGCTTCCGAAGGACCAAAAATATTTTCCGCTCGAACACTAACTTCTAGCGGGAATACAGCATCTACCGCGATGTTTACTGTTATCGAATCAGAACCATCAGGAGGAGTTACAAGCTCAATGCCATCACTTACTTCCCAAATAAAATCGTCAACAAAATCTTGCTCAGGTACCCTAAAGGTAATACCTTCATCACCTTGAAATAAAGCTGTAGGACCTTCAATTTCTCCTGGCTGATTGGGCTCTTCTATATCAAAACCATTAAAAATAATAAAAGTGGCGGGGAAATTTTCTACCGTTGGATCGAAAATTATTGGCTCACCAAAACCTGGTTCTCCTTGTCCGCCTCCAAAACCAGGGTCTGAAATTATGCTACAACCTTCTATCTCTACCCCAATAGCAATGCCGATTGGGAAAGTGAATGAATCAAGACTTGAGGGTAAGACTATAGAAAATTGTGGTGTTTCACTTTCAAAAAAGATAGGCTCTCCCTCATCAGACAAAAGGAGATCTCCTAGTACTAATTCTCCTTCAGCATTTTCTTCTAAATAAATAGCATCGATGATGTAGGTTATTCCGGGTTCATCTATCGGAGGAAATGAAAAAGTCAGCGTTTCTCCTGGAAAGAAAGTACCCTCAACGGTAATATCATTTTCATCTATAAGTATTGGCTCGCATCCATCTTCAAATGCGATATCAAGAATATATACATCGAACTCACTGCCTGATGAGTTAACTCTTATCTCTATGTGATAATTACCATCGCCAGGAAAAAAACCTTCCGTTTGGCTTAGCACATTATCGATATTAAAATTAATATCATAAATATCATCTGCTGATGGGGGTGTCTCGGAAAGGTCCAAGATGGAAGCAGTGTATAGGTCTGAGCCGGTATTTAAAAATATCTCAATGTTATCTGTTGGTAAAAAATCATCTGGGCCTAATGAATTCGGTCCATTTGCTTCTCTAATAGTAAATTTGATATTTACATTATCTTGCTGAGTACCATTGATAGCCGAAGTCTTCAGTCTGTGCTGCAAAGGAAAATCAAGTCCTGTTCTTAATCTGACAAATGGCTCGTTGATGTCAGTGAGTAGGGATGGATTAGTGCCGAAGCTAAAGCCATCATTTTCGGATTCTAAGAAGCCATTAGAAAGACTTGGCATATGTACTGTTATATTGCTAAGGGGTGGATATTTCCCCTCATTGATCGTTCCGATAAAATCATAAGTAGATACGTTAGAACCTAGACCGTTAAAATTACCCACTAATCGATGTTCCTCTAAAAACAGAGGGCTTCCAGATCCAGCAAAACTATTTGAATTGGCTAAAACTGTAAATTCTGCATAGAAGTCTTCAAAGAAATAAGCGGGGGTTTCAAAAGAAGAAAATTGTGGTTGTCTACCAAAAAAGCCTAAAGGTTCGAAATCTAAAAAATCGCTTAACTCGTAAAGCTCTTCTATGACTTCCCCGCCGACCAAATATTTAGCTTCCAAATAAACAGGTGATGCTAAATCGTTAAACGCTGTTAATAGGCTTTCTTGAATTACTGGTAGTGTCGCTCTAGCCGTCTCAAACCCTGTGGTACCGAAGGGAGCTGCAGGCTTTAATAAAGGCTCGTTTTTGGGTACTAAAGCGATATCATCGAAAGTAAATGTTAAGTCGTTCGGACTAAAATTTTCGATTTCAATTCTAAATACATCTTGCTCACCAAGAATCGATAGATCATCAAAAATGTAAAACGAAAAGTTTTGATTGAACTCATCGGGACTGCTCAGTTGCTGAAGGGGATGTATTTCAGTATTAACCTCAGTTTGGAAAAATTCAAATTCGTTCACGCTACATATAGGTAGTCGCGCAGCTACTAAATTAAAATCATCAGGCGAGTTAGCAACACTTTGGTCAATTGCATTTACCACTGACGCTTTGAAAATAAGATCCATTCCGGTTGTTCCATCAAAAAATCCGTTGGGCAAAACAATAAACGCACGGCCTGTTTCAGCAGGTAAAGTAACTGATAAGGCCTGTGTACCTAAGTGACCATTGTTTGTAATCGATATATCCCCATGATTACCTAAGAAATGCCAGTTTTCTGAAGTAAGGTCAAAAAGGGCGTCATTGATTGTTGCAAAATTTTCATAAAATGGATTTGCTTGGAAAAAGTCAAATGCATCATTTAGATTGTTTGAATCAAAAAAGTTTCGAAAAATACTGAAGGGCTCACTTTCAGATGCACTTTCACCCAAGATGGTGTATCTAAATTCTAAATTACCTAATGGAAAATTAGAAGGGACTCCTGTAAAAAGAAAGTCTAGCTGTTCTCCTTCGAGAATTGCAAACAAGGGGTCGTCAAAACTAAAGTTTGATGAACCAAGTACATCACCACTAGAACGATCAATCACTTGTAATATAACGCCAATCATAGGCTCATTGACAGAAATATCGCCTGAGCCAATATTTTCTAAAGTTAAGGTGACTTCAGAAAACGTAAGAACATTTTCCTCACAAAGGCTAAATAAATTCAATTCATTTTCGCTTCCCGTACTAACTACCTTGACTATCCTCAAATTAGAAGCAATCTGAGCATGAGCCGAGGGCAGTAGGATAGTTCCTAGTATTAATAGAAGCATGGCTCTAAGCCATCTTAAGTAGTTTGTAGTTTTCATCTTTTGTCAATATTTATCATAGGGTTATTATTTGCAAGCTCTGGATCCTGTGTTTTTTGAGTAAGTATTTGTCATAATGTGGATCATCCGTGGTGCTCGTTTGTTGGTCTCAAATTTAGTATTTTTTAACGAATTAATTGCATTTGATTATACAAGTTCTATGCCACTAACAGTTTTATTAACTAAGTCTTGATCTTATCAACCTTGTGGCACACTCAAAATGTTTTTTCTAAAAATTTTGAGTAAAAAATCTTAAATTAGAATTTTCGGTTTAAAATTTGTACTAAATCCTTTTAGTCGGACTGGATTATTATAAACCCTATCGTCTTATAGATCCGTGATTTATTAAAATATTAATATACATTGCTATGCATACTCTTTTACCTAAAATATGGTTTTTATCAATTACCCTGTTTCTTTTAAGTAGCACTTCGTCAATCGGCCAAGATACCTCAGTTTTGAAAAAGGCAGCATCCTTGTATGAGCTTGAAGAATTTGAAGAGCTTGTAAAAATGGAAGAACAACTGTCACCTTATTTTCATCTGAATGATAGCACAGGCTTAATGGCTAATATGTATTTAGGAGCCGCTTTTACTTCACTGGGTAAATATGAGGAAGCCTTGAAATATTATCAGCAAGAACTTGAAATTTTCAAGGAAGTCCATAGTAAGGATCATTCTGAGTATGCTGGACTTCTTAATAATATGGCATATGCACATTTAGATGCCATGAATTATGGTCAAGCGGTGAAATTTTTTGAAATGGCGATACCTTTACAAGAAAAGAAGGAAAATGTAAACCCTGATATCTTAATTGGAGCTAAATTAGAGTTAGCAAACCTCTACACCCTTACCAACCAATATGATAAAGCGGAGTCATCTTTTGGTGACTTAGTAGCTGAAGTTACAAATGATAGTCCTTATTTTATTCCCGTATTGTCTTATAAGTCCGAGTTTCATCTTAGCTTAGGCCAGTTTTCACGTGCTGAGGAAAATGCGTTAAAAGCACTTCAAGCGGCAAAAGAACAAGATGGTGAGTTAGGTATCAGGTATTTAGCCGCATTAGCTAATTTAGCCAAGGTTTATTTACCGAAAGGTCGATTTCCGGATGCAGAAGAAATTTACCTTAAAATAGCACGCCTCATGGAGGATCAAGGTATGGAAGAGTCATTGGAATATCATGCTATTCAAAATAATCTTGGGAGTACCTATACAAATCTTGCTCGCTACGATGAAGCAATTCAAACACTTTCTTCGACGCTAGAGTACCTCGAGTCTTTAGAGTCTTATCAAACACTTCCAATTTATCAACTTACTGTTTCCAATCTTTCAGCTGCACTTATCTTAGATCAGCAATTTGACGCTGGAATCAAGCAATTAAATGATTTGCTAGCTCAATTACCTGAAAATAGTTTAGAATATGCCTATGACCTAAACAATATCAGCATGGCTTATCTGAGGTTAGGTGAGATTGATAAAGCTCATGAAAGTTATCAAAGAGCACTAGATATTTTCAAGGAACTGAAAGGAGAAAATAGCCTAGATTATGCCCTTGCAAAGCATAACTTAGGTAGGGTCTATTATCATCAGAATGACCCTAGGGCGCTTACATATTTTGTAGATGCATTAAAGATTAGGGAAAAAGGTTTGGGTACTCATCATCCTAGATATGGCGAGTCAATGGAGCGTATTTCCTCTAAACAATGGGCTCTAGGTAATTCTGTGGAGGCACGTAAAGCTTTTGATGCTACTTTTAATAATTATTTTGAGCAAATCAATACTTTTTTCCCTACCATGAGCGAGCATGAAAAGGCTAAGTTCTACAATAACAAAATCAAGATTACCTTCGAGATATTTAATTCTTTTGCTGTAAACCAATTACGAGAAGCGCCTGAGATCACCGCAGATATGTATGACTTTCAGCTCAATACTAAAGCTATTATCATGTATGCTAGCTCAAAAGTGAGAGAAAGCATAATGAATAGTGGGGATGAAGAGCTAATCCAGCAGTATCAAAATTGGTTGGCTACAAAAGAAAAACTAGCTAGAGCTCTTGCGCTAAGAGAGGAAGAAAGGGAAGAATTGGGGATTGATGTGTCAGCTCTTATGCAAACTTCTAATGAGCTTGAGAAAGAGCTTAACCGTAAGTCTAGTGCTTTTGCAGGTACGTATTCAGCAAAGCAAAAGACGTGGCGTGATGTACAGTCCAAGCTTAAGGCTGGAGAGGCTGCGATAGAAATCATCCGGTTCCGCCAATATGATCCTAAATCAGGCGGTAGTTTTAGTGGTAATGTAAGTTATGCAGCGCTCATTGTAAAAAAAGATACCCAAGACTATCCAGAAATTGTGCACTTGTCTAATGGTGAAGACTTAGAAGGTAAGTTTCTTAAAAATTACCGTAATGGTATTCGATTTAAAGTAGATGAAGATTTTAGTTATGATACCTATTGGAAGCCAATAGCTGAAAAGTTACAGGGTATCGAGAGAGTATACTTCTCACCTGATGGCGTCTACAACCAAATCAGTCTAAATACACTTAGAAATCCTCAAACCAATGATTATCTTTTGAATGAAGTAGATTTGAATTTGGTGACGAACACCAAAGATCTTTTAGCATCAACTAGTAATCAGCCTCAAAATCAGACAGGTGGAAAGGCTTATTTATTTGGCTTTCCGAATTATGATTTAGGTGCCGACCAATTGAGTGATGCTGATCAGCAAGCTTTTGCTGCCGACATTGCATCTACCGTCAGAAGTAGAGGGATGGACAGAAGTCTTAGGGGTAGTCTTCAGCGTCATTTGAGAGGAAATGAATTGATGGTAATGCTTCCAGGTACTAAAGAAGAGGTGGAAAAGATAGCTGCCTTATATGGGCAACAAGGTAATCAATATGAAAAGATACTGCATAATGATGCTGTAGAAGAGGCTGTAAAAGAAGTGAAAAGACCTCATACTTTGCATATAGCCACTCATGGTTTTTTCATGGAAAATGATGAAGTTGATTTGGACGATAGAGAAAACCAAGTGCAAAATCCATTATTTAGAGCTGGTTTGATTATGGCAGGAGCTAATAATTTATTACAGATGGATGCTAGTCAAGTGCAGCAAGACGGCGTTTTAACGGCCTATGAAGCGATGAATATGGACCTTGAAGGTACGGAGTTGGTAGTGCTTTCTGCTTGTGAAACAGGGCTTGGTCAAATTAGTAATGGCGAAGGAGTTTATGGGTTGCAGCGAGCATTTTTGGTGGCAGGTGCCAAAAGCTTAATCATGAGTTTATGGGCAGTAGATGATGCGGCAACACAAAAATTGATGACAGGCTTTTACGAAAATTGGCTATCTAGTGGGTCTAAGAGCGAGGCTTTCAGAAAGGCTCAAATGGAGCTGAAAGAAGAATACCCAGAACCTTTTTATTGGGGCGCTTTTGTACTAGTGGGTGATCCTAATTAATAAATATTGGTTTTGCAAGGTATGCGATAGTCCCCGTGTGCGTTAATCCTAGACTTATGTTTTGAAAACTAAAGACTGATAGATTTCATCTCAGTTTACCAAATTTTATACAAGCTGGTATTCATAAACCCGAATGTTTTGGCTCGTCCATTTCATTCGGTTTTTTTGTTTTCGATCATTGTACTGATAATCACTACGAAGTTTTAGAAATAGTACTTTTTTATATAAGTGATATTTTCATTAGATCACGGATAATTACTACTTTAATGCCTCCATTTAACAACTCTTGCTGTCATTCGTTTGAAAGTTATATAAAATCTTCATTGTCAGTTTATTGGGGTGAATGCTTCGTCATGTAAAGCTTTGATGAGTTTTTATCCTCTATGATTGTTATGTCAATAAGGTTTTTGTGCAAGTTAGATTTTAAGTAAAGCATTTTAGATGACTTTTGAAGTTGATCGTAAATTGAAATAAAATGGTTGATAGATTTAAAACAATGAGGACGATCTTTTTTTTCTGTATTACTTTTTTTCTGTTCGGGTCTTTGTTTGCTAGTGATTACAGTAAAAACAATTCCCGCTATCGTTACGACCCAAGTGCTGAAATTCAATTTAACCACCAGTATGCACTACTCGGTGGTATAGGTGATTTTTTTATCCGTATCACCATGATGGACGAAACTCAAGATCTTTTTAGTGACTATCGACTTAATTATATGGTCAACGAAAAGTATAGCTCTAAGAAAAGTTTAAAAAGGATTGAATTCGGGAAAGAAGAATTAATTAAGCAAGAGGGGAATACGTATTTTTTTTCTTTTACAGAAGATTTAGGAGCAAAGCTACCCGAACTCGTGGTAGTAAGTATACAAAATAAGAGTTCTGGCTTAGATTATGCTTTTGACATTCCAATAAAAAGACCTAATGATTTTGACCGTACCGAAATTATGTTTTTCAGAGAGGAGGAAGATATACCCATCTTTGAACCTTATATTGGAATGAAGCAAAAAATTAGAGTGGTGAACTTCTACAATCGCCAACTTCCAGTTCATGCTTTTTATTATCCTACAGTATTCGAAACAGCGCGTCCACCCATGGTTGAGGAGGCAGGTAGTACCGATGCTGAAATTGAAATTACCCAAAGGATGACGCTCTCTGCAGATGACCTTTTTTCTATTGATCAGCAAGGGATGGTCTTTTTTCAAACAGATAGCAGCGGAGTATTGGGCAAAGCACTACTTATTAAAGAAAAGCACTATCCCACGGTAAGAAGGGTTGAGGAATTGGTAGACCCACTGTTGTATATCAGTAGTGCTAGCGAGTTTAATGAACTCACCAATTCAGATAATCCAAAAAGAGCTTTAGACCAATTTTGGATACAAATTGGCCGTAGAGAAGAGGTTGCCAAGCAGGTTATTAGCAACTATTACAGAAGACAATCGCATGCGAATCGCTATTTTAGTTCTTATAAACCTGGCTGGAAGGCTGATCAAGGCATGATTTATATGATTTTTGGTAGACCTGATGAAGTTTACAGAGATGCAGAAGGCGAGCTTTGGGTGTATCAAAAGCGGGACAATATGGCTCAAGTTCGCTTTAACTTCGTACATGCTAGAAATATTTTTTCAGATAATCACTATATTCTTATAAGAGAGAAAAGATACGACAGATTCTGGTTTAGAATGGTTGATCTTTGGAGGAAAGCAAGAGTCAGGACTTAGTATTCGTATCAAAAAAGGTCTTAATTAAAAGAGTAGTGATCTATTGAGCTGTCAAATGTATCTTTTTACGCTATCAAGTTTGAAATGGAATCTATCATTTGATTCATCATCAGAAGTAGCAAATTTTAGTCTCGGTAATAAAGCGTACTTTATTTGGTCAGAAAATTAGAACCTCTGCGTGTCTACGATGGGCATTCGATATATCTTTTCATCCAATTGAGGTTATTTCGTCATTATAAAAGCGCTGTATAAAGGTATACCTCATAATAAATTGTATCATCAATCATTAATCTGAAAAAAATGGTTGTAACTTTCGGCTTAAAATATCCATACTATCAGGCTGTTGGTTAATGACACCCCAGCAATACATTCAAAATTCGTTTATTCATGGAATTCAGTAAACCTACAAAAGACTATATATTTGGTACAAGATCTGCCATTGAAGCCATTCATGCAGGTAAAGACATAGACAAAATATTAATTCAAAAAGGGATTGACAATGAGCTTATCAAAGAGCTTAAGCAGCTCGCTGCCGATCATTCGATTCCGATGCAGGCCGTGCCAATCGAGAAACTGAGAAGATACCACAGCAAAAACCACCAAGGAGTCATTTCTTTCCTTTCAAGTGTTAGTTTTTCATCACTCGACAATGTCATTAGCAGCTGCTATGCCGATGCGCGCGATCCATTTTTATTAGTATTAGACCGCATTACCGATGTGCGTAATTTCGGTGCCATAGTTCGTTCCGCTGATTGCATGGGCGTTTCAGGGATTATCATTCCTGAAAAGGAGCAGGCTCGTCTTTCGGCAGATGCGGTAAAGACTTCCGCTGGAGCGCTACATCATATGCCTATTTGCAGAGAGAAGTCACTAAAAAGCACCTTGCGTGAGCTGCAAAACAATGGCCTCAAGGTGGTCGCCATCACTGAGAAGGCGGAGTCCAATGTAGCTGATCTCGACTTGAGTGGTCCAATTGCGCTCATTATGGGTAGTGAGGAGAATGGTATTTCGCCAGAGCTTCTGAAACAAGCCGATTTCTTGGCTAAGATACCCATGCAAGGTAAGGTGGCTTCACTCAATGTGTCTGCCGCGGCATCCATAGCACTTTATGAAACTGCAAAAGCTAGAAGTTAAAAAGGTATTTCGAGAACGCTTTAAGCATTGCAAGTGAGGGAAATTATCGGCATTAACCTTAAACCCTAAATATGCATTAGAATTTCTATTCCGAGCTAAAAACACTTCAAAATCAAACGCTTCGCTGCATTTAACGCCTTCACCATAGCGGTGCTATGCCTTAGTCGTTAAATACTTGATTTTCTTGTATTTTCAGCTCTAATAACGAATCCTATCGCATAGTCCGGGTTAAACAGGATCAGTTTTTAAGGTCAAACTCATCTCCACTTGTTGAAAAAGACCTGAATTGTAGGCTCTGTATTTTTGTTGTACCTTTGTATTATTATTAATTTTAGCGTGAGATGAGGGGGTAATCGACCAACCCTATCACTATTGGCAAGAATAGATTTTCGGAGCTTCATCAAATACGAGCTTTCAAAATACCGTTGGTTGGTCGCTGCAAGTGAAGTCAAATAGATAGTATGCTGATTGTGTGCGTTCTCATTCCAAGCAAAAAGCGAAGCTAAAAAAAGTATTTATTTGTAAAGTGCTAGCAAAATTGATTGATTTAAAGATAGATGCCGATTGAAGCGAGAGGTTTAAAGCTATTTGATTAGCGGACTGAATCACTGAAAGGTGCATTTTAATAATAGCTTTTTCTATATGAAAATACGGTTTCAAAAGTATCAAGGTACTGGAAATGACTTCATTATGATAGACAATCGAGAGGGGACTTTTCCTGCGCATGAGGTAAAAGTTATACAGCGATTGTGCGATCGGAAGTTCGGGATTGGAGCTGATGGCTTAATTTTAATTGAAAAGGATGATAAGAGCGACTTCCACTGCAATTATTTCAATGCAGATGGTTCTCAAAGTCTCTGTGGCAATGGTAGTAGGTGCGCGGTAAATTTTTCTCGGAGTCTTGGTATTATCGGCGATAAGACAACTTTTAGGGCAATAGATGGCTTGCATGAAGCACATTGTGAAGGGGATACGGTTCATCTGAAGATGGCCGATGTAGGAGAGCCACAGTTGGCCAGTGAGCAGGATTATTTTTTGGATACGGGTTCGCCGCATCATGTTTGTGTAGTAGCGGACGTTGCCAAGCATGAAGTAGTAAAAATAGGTCGCGAAATTCGCTACTCCTCGGCTTACGAAAATGGAGGTACTAACGTTAATTTTGTAGAGAAGCGAGGCGATCATTCGGCGGCTATGCGTACTTATGAGCGTGGCGTGGAAAACGAAACCCTATCTTGCGGCACAGGGGCTACGGCTGTTGCACTTGTTTTAGCGGGTCAAGGTTTTGAGTCACCTGTTCGTTTGGATACCCCAGGCGGACAATTAGAAGTCTCATTCCAACGAAAAAAAGAAGGTGGATTTGAAAACGTATATCTCATTGGACCTGGACTGAAGGTTTTTGATGGAGAAATTGAAATTGAGTAAAGTTCAGGGTGTTTAAATCGTCTGAATGGATATTAGCTTGAGTTGGTATATTAAATGATTCCAACTTTTTGATAAGAAAATAGAAAAATAAGAATTATACAATGATAGAGTTTATTACCAAGGGGATTACCAAGATTTTTGGTACAAAGTCAGATAAGGACATTAAGAAAATATTACCTCTTGTAGATCAGATCAATGAGTATTATGCGACGCTTGCCGACAAGACGGATGATGAAATTAGGGAGATATCGGCTGATTTGAAAGCAAGGATTAAAGAAGGATTGCGTGAGTTTGAAGAGCGTCAAGCCGCATTGAGACAAGAAGTTGCAGATAATCCTGATATGCCGCTAGAGCAAAAAGAGCAGCGCTACGATGAGGTAGATGCTTTGGATGAAAAGGCTAATGAGCGGCTTGAAGTTATTTTGAAAGAGATTTTACCTGAGGGATTTGCAGTAGTAAAAGAGACCGCTCGCAGACTGAAAGAAAATAAGCAGCTTGTGGTCACCGCTACAGATCACGACAGGCTGATGGCAGCTGAGAAAAAGCATGTGGAGATCAAAGGTGAGCAGGCTGTATGGTACAATAAATGGCTTGCAGCGGGTACTGAGGTGACTTGGGATATGCTCCATTACGATGTGCAGCTTATTGGTGGTGTGGTACTTCACAATGGAGCTATTGCAGAGATGGCAACAGGTGAGGGTAAAACTTTAGTAGCTACTTTACCTGCTTTTTTGAATGCTCTAGCTGGTAAAGGGGTACACATAGTGACGGTAAATGATTATCTGGCGAAGCGAGATAGCGAGTGGATGGCGCCATTGTTTGAGTTTCATGGTATGCGAGTGGATTGCGTGGACAAGCATCCATCAAACAGCGAGGAGAGAAGACAAGCCTATCTTGCCGATGTTACCTACGGAACGAATAATGAGTTTGGCTTCGACTATTTGCGTGATAATATGGCGCGTAAGCCTGAGGAACTTGTGCAACGCAAGCATCACTATGCAATGGTCGATGAGGTGGACTCTGTGTTGATTGATGAGGCTCGTACGCCATTAATTATATCTGGTCCCGTGCCTAAAGGTGATCAGCATGAATTTTATGAGTTGAAGCCGCGGGTGTCGATGCTTGTGGAGCAGCAGAAAAAAATGGTCGGCCAGTTGCTCAACGATGCCAAGCGACTCATCAAAGAAGGTGACGAAAAAGAAGGTGGATTGGCGCTATTCCGTTGCTTTAGAGGGATGCCAAAGTATAAGCCTTTGATTAAGTTTTTGAGTGAACCTGGTATGAGGCAGATCATGCAGAAGACAGAAAACTTCTACCTGCAAGACAACTCGAAGATGATGCCTGAGGCTGATGCACCACTTTACTTTACCATTGAAGAGAAAAATAACACCATAGATCTCACGGATAAAGGAATTGAAACTATCACCAAAACAGGTGATGATGCTAATTTCTTTATTCTACCTGATATAGGGATGGCCATTGCCGCTTTAGAGAGGGACGAGAGCTATACTGAAGCGGAAATGCTTCAAAAGAAAGATGAGTTGCTACGTGACTATTCGGAAAAAAGTCAGAGAATACATACGGTTAATCAATTACTGAAAGCCTACACCTTGTTTGAGAAAGATACAGAATACATCATTGTTAATGATAAGGTGCAAATTGTAGATGAGCAAACGGGTCGGGTGATGGAAGGACGTCGCTATTCTGATGGTCTGCATCAAGCTATCGAGGCGAAGGAAAATGTGAAGATCGAAGATGCCACCCAAACTTACGCAACGATCACCTTGCAAAACTATTTCCGCATGTACCATAAGTTAGCAGGGATGACGGGTACTGCAGAAACGGAAGCGGGTGAATTTTGGCAAATCTATGAGCTTGATGTAGTGGTGATTCCTACGAACAGAAAGATTTCTCGCGATGACCGCAATGACTTAGTGTATAAAACGGCAAGGGAAAAATTCAATGCAGTTGCGGAGGAGATCCAACGCCTGACTGGTGAAGGTAGACCAGTGCTTGTTGGTACTACCTCTGTTGAGATATCAGAATTATTAAGTAGGATGCTTAACCTTAGGAAAATTAAGCACCAAGTACTCAATGCTAAGCAACACGCTCGCGAGGCAGATGTGGTTGCGGAAGCAGGTAAGCCAGGCACGGTGACCATTGCCACTAATATGGCGGGTCGTGGTACAGATATTAAGTTGACGCCAGAGTCGAAAGAAGCTGGTGGATTAGCGATTATCGGTACCGAGCGTCATGAAAGTAGAAGGGTAGACCGCCAGCTGAGAGGTAGAGCCGGTAGACAGGGTGATGTTGGTTCTTCTCAGTTCTTTGTCTCACTTGAAGATAACTTAATGAGGATGTTTGGTTCTGATAGAATCGCCAAGCTGATGGATCGCTTCGGTCTGGAAGAAGGGGAGGTAATAGAACACAGCATGGTAACTAGCTCAATCGAGCGTGCACAGAAGAAGGTGGAGGAAAACAACTTCGCCATTAGAAAGCGTCTTTTGGAGTATGATGATGTGATGAACTCACAGCGTGAAGTAATCTATACGCGCCGTAAGAATGCATTGTATGGAGAGCGACTACAGGTAGACATTCAAAATATGTTCCATGATACCTGCGAAGATATTGTGGTGAGCACTAAAGGTGCTGAGGGCTACGATAGCTTTAAGCTTACCGTACTTTCAGTGTTAGGGATGGATTTTCAAATTACGGAGGATGAATTCCATGCCTTATCAGATCAAGAATTGATGGATCGATTGCATGCAGCTTTGCTTAAGCGCTATGCTGAGAAGAATCAAGCTATTCTTCAAAAGGCTATGCCTATCCTTGAGCGTGTACATGCTAAAAAAGGAGCTACCGTTGAAAATATTGTCGTTCCATTTACCGATGGCACAAAAGAAATTGGAGTCGTAACCTCCTTGAGTAAATGCCTCGACACCGAAGGTAAAGAGCTCATTAGCGCGATGGAGAAGATTATCGCCTTGGCTATTATTGACATGGTGTGGAAGGAGCATTTACGCGATATGGACGACTTGAAGCAGTCGGTACAAAATGCGGTCTATGAGCAAAAAGATCCATTGTTGATCTATAAGTTTGAAGGCTTTGAGCTATTCAAACGATTCATTGCAAGAGTGAATGAGGAGACCGTTACTTTCTTGGTGAAGTCACATATTCCGGTAAGACAAGCGGATGAAGTGGAGGAGGCGAGAGAGCGCAAGCGTGTTGCACTCAATGAGAAAAAAGAAGAGTCTCGTTCGCTACTTTCTGGTGGTGGTCAGCAAGGTGCTGCCAATCGGCCGCCGGTAGAAAAACAAAAGCCTATTGCTAGCCAGAAAGTTGCAGGGAGAAATGATAAAGTTACCGTTCAGTATCAGGACGGGTCGATAAAGAAAGGAGTGAAGTACAAGACAGTAGAGCAAGATGTACTCGCTAATAAGTGTATACTGATCGATGACTAATAGATATTTTCAGGAAATTGTTGGGAACCCGGAGACTTGATTGCCTCCGGGGTTTTTTATTAATGTGGAGTTATTTAGGCAACAGGAGCAAGTTCAGAGCAATTTTCAGGGCTAGAAGAGAATTGGTTTTTATCTTAAGCATTTTCACCATTTTTTATCAAACCCCGTGCACTCAAATAAATGAAGTATAGACTTTATGATTTATTTATCAACAATTTAGCTGTTTTTAAGCAGGTCCTAACTAAGCCTTTTCAACGATCGACCTTAACATCCCTCTAAAAATAATCGCATGAAGTGGTAGCACTGCCAGCCAGTACAACCTTCCTAGCCAACCTTTTGGTCGGAAGGTGGCGCGCTGCTCCAAATAGTGTTGTTTGTTTTCTTCACTGATCCGAAACTCCAGCCAAGCTTCACCTGGTAGCTTCATTTCCGCAAAAAGAAGCAGTCTGCCTTGGTCTTTATTTGCATAGAGCACTCGCCAAAAGTCCAGTGCATCTCCAGTTTTAATCTCGCTCGGATGGGTTCTCCCTCTGCGAAGCCCCACTCCACCGAAAAACTTATCGATTATTCCCCTTATCTTCCAAAGAAAATCTGCATGATACCAACCATTATCTCCTCCAATTTTCCAAAGCCGATCTATGATGTGTTCTTTGTCACCAAGGTCAATCTTAGTTTTTTGAAAGTCTTTCAGCACCGCTTGATCAGGTACCTCAATGAATTCAAACAGATCTGCAGTTCTGCGGCTGCTGCTAAGTGCATCCTTCCAGCTACTAGGTATTTTATTTTGTGATATCCTCGAAAAAGCAAGCCGCACCGCTGATCGATAGTCCATCGGTTGAAGCTGTAGCTTCTCTTCAAGTCGCTTATCATTGCAGACTACCTCCGCTTTCATGCTGTCTACTAAGTGGGTGGCTAACTGATAACTTGTTCGAGTAATAAAATATAGCCAATAGCCACTTAAGCGAGGACTCATCACTGGTACGGTATAGATATATCTTTTAAATCCCCTTACCTCAGCAAACTGCATGAGCATGTCTCGGTATTTCAGTATATCGGGTCCGCCGATGTCATAGGTTTCGTTGTAGCAATCTTCTCGCCCAATTACCCCAATAAGATGACTCAATACATCTCTAATTCCAATCGGCTGGCAGCGGGTGTTCAACCACTTCGGTGCAATCATAAGGGGTAATTTATCCACTAAGTCCCTTATGATCTCAAAGGACGCACTGCCTGAACCTACCACAATACCCGCTCTTAGGTTGGTAAGCGCGTAGTGTTCACTTTTCAGGAAGTCTCCTACTTCTTCTCTTGAGCGAAGGTGTTTAGACTTGTTGGCCTCATCATTGACAATGCCACCTAAGTAAATGACTTGTTTGATGCCGCAGGCCTCCATCGCTTTGCGAAAATTGAGCGCACATGTTTTCTCTTTCGTGTCAAAATCATCGCCTGACATGCTCATAGAATGAATCAAGTAAAAGGCAACATCAAGCTCTTTAGGAAATTCGGGGATTTTATTTTCATCTAAAAAATCAGCCTCAACGATTTCAATCGACTGCTTGGTTAAATCATCAGCTGCTAGGCGCGAACTGTCACGTACACAAGGGTATACGTCATAACCTGCCTCAATGAGACTATAAAAAAGGCGTTTGCCTACATATCCAGTGGCTCCAGTTAATAATACCCGCATGAAGTAGATGTTTTATAAGCTTAAAGCTAGTAACTTAAAACAACAGTTCTAAATTGTCAATAACAAAAGAGTGTTTACTAAAAACAGTTTCATCCTTATTTAAAATAAAAAAGCATCTTGTCAAAAGATGCTTTTTCAAATATTATAAGGTTGATCGGTTTCAACCTAACTATGCGTCGAGTAAGTCATAGCCTTTACCGTAGCTTGACTGATCAGTCAATATCTTAACCGCTTCAATGGCTACGCTTTCTCTACTGATAGTGCCTCTGTCTAAGTTCTCAGCCTTTTGTATCTTTCCGTCACCAGCCTCGTCGGTTAGACCTCCAGGTCTTAAGATGGTGTAATCTAGCTTAGAATGCTCCAACATGCGATCAGCGTAGTGTTTCGCTACAAAGTATGGCTTTATCTTTTCACTCCAGTTTTCCCTATTGTGTGCTTGCAGTGCGCTGATCATCACATAGCGTTTAACACCTACTTTTTCAGCTGCTTCCATACTCTTGACAGCGCCATCAAGGTCGATTAGCAAGGTCATATCTGGTCCTGTACTACCTCCAGAGCCTGCCGTAAAAATTACCGCATCAACACCTTGCATAGCGTCGGCTATTTCGTCCACACTTGCCTCAAGCGAGCAAAGTACCGTATCATAGCCCATATCTTCGTACTTTTTCTGCTGCTCTTCCTTACGAACCATTGCCCGCAATTCATGCTCCTTACTCTCATGCAGCCTCTTTGAAATCATTTGCCCAATTTTACCATTCGCTCCTATCACCAATACTTTCATTACGTACTATTTAAAGGTTAAAAATAATTATGTATGATTGTACTGAATTTATCCGCTGATGTTTTTGGATTGGGATGAACAGAGCTTATGGTTGCTAAGAGGTAGCAAGTTTGTTTGAAAAGTTTTAGCGTAAGATGATAATATATCCTATCATCCTGGTTAAAAAATAAGCAGGTGGTTTATCTTGTCAGGTTTTTTTAGCGTGGGATGAAGATCTAAGTCAGCATCCCACCTAAATGAGAATTGGCTTAACCTTTGAAATCTTTTCTTCTTACATAAATGGTTTTTTCCAAGGCAGCTACTACATCGCCACCACTATCGGTAACATCTACATGAAAAATAAAGTCCCCTTTGCCATGTTCAGCTACATGAGTGCGGATTTCATTTACTTTCTCATCAGTTATCCGAAAAGCTGCCTTTACTGTACCTTTACCAGGCTTCCGGAAACGAATGCTTGCAGCTTTGTCCCATACGATATAGTCTCTACCAAGCACCTGCATAAGCATCAGCATATAGAAGGGGTCGCACATTGAAAATAGTGAACCGCCGAAGTGGACGCCTACCAAGTTACGGTTATACCAGGTGAGCTTCATTGCGACATCCAATTCTTTAAAGTCCTTGCTTAAATGCGTTACTTTTACACCTGCCCCAATAAAAGGAGGGTAATAGTTGATGAGTTTTATTCTTCTTCTTTGACTAAGGAGTTTCATTTTGAAATCGTTGATAATATGAAGTATAAGGGTGGTCTTTACGCTGCATGCATACAACCTTTCACTTCAATAATTTGAATTAGATATGAATCAACTACTGTTTTATGATTTGTTGAAATGTGTCCAGCCTTGAGCTTTCAATTCCACGACAGTTTCTGATCTTGTGCGCATGACTGAGCGTTCTTCAGTTGCGCTCATATAGCCGATGAGGCTGATGTCTGCCATGTTTTTAATCTTATCATGATCACTCTGTGAGATAGTGAAAAGTAATTCATAATCCTCACCACCATTAAGCAGGCAGGTGTAAGGATCAAGATTAAACTCTAGTGCTAGCTCCCAGGTCGATTTTTCTATGGGTAGTTCTTTTTGAAAGATTACAGCTGAAAGGCCACTATTTTTACTGATATGTAAGACTTCCGATGCCAAACCATCACTAATATCAATCATAGAGGTAGGCTTAATTCCTAGTTCTTTTAGCTCATGAATGATGTCGAGTCGTGCCTCAGGTTTAAGTTGTCGACCCACTTCATATTCGTACTTCTCTAGTTGAGGCTTCATATTTGGGTTTTCTAGGTATACTTGTTTTTCACGTTCTAGCACCTGTAAACCGAGGTAAGCAGAACCACCAGCTCCAGTCATCACTAATATATCTCCATTTTGAGCTCCTGACCTCAAGCTTTCCTTTCCCTTTTCTACCCTGCCGATGGCAGTAACTGATATACCTAAGCCTGATCGAGAGGCAGTGGTGTCGCCTCCAACAAGGTCTACCTTATATTTTTCACAGGCTAGTTGAATGCCAGCATAAAGTTCTTCTATTGCTTCTAGTGAAAAGCGGTTGCTCAGAGCTAGTGATACTACAATTTGCTCTGGTATGGCATTCATCGCAGCAATATCAGATACATTCACTGCTACTGCTTTATAGCCTAAATGCTTTAAAGGACAATAGCTTAGGTCAAAGTGAATGCCTTCCATAAGCATGTCGGTACTTACCACTTGATAGTGGTCGCCAGCATCAATTAGTGCTGCATCGTCACCGATACCAAGGTGACTACTGCCGTTTTGAAGGGCCGTTTGTGACTTAATGCGATCAATTAATCCAAATTCGCCAATTTCACTAAGTTCTGTACGCTTCATCTTATATATTTTGTTTTTCTTGTTCTATTTCAATGCAAACTCCTTTTTGTCCTCTGAATTTCATTTAACCATTTTTTACTGATCTAAAAAAATATCACTTGGTTAAGCTTTTGAAAAGCAATGATAAATAATCATAAATAGACTTTCTTCTCTTGACTACTCTTAATATTTTAGTTATTAATGGAAGCCATTATTTCCCTTTGCCTCGTATAGCGCTTTTGATTCAAATACGTAAATTTCTTCTAGTTCAACTCAAAAGATTGATGCTAGTCTTTCTTTCTCAAAAAGCTTTTAATTAATCTCTTGGCATATTTCAACTAAAACTCCTTGCGTGCTTTTAGGATGTAAAAAGGCCACCAATTTATTGTCCGCGCCTTTTTTGGGTTTGTCATTGAGCACAGTGAATCCTTCCTCTTTCAGACGACTGATTTCTGCTTCAATATCTTCCACCTCGTAAGCAATATGATGAATGCCTTCCCCTTTTTTTTCAATAAATTTTGAGATCGGACTATCGTCTTTAGTAGCTTCTAGAAGCTCAATTTTAGTTTCTCCCAATTGAAAAAAAGCGGTATTTACCCCTTCCGATTCAACAGCTTCAATTTTATAGTGCTCCTTACCAAATAGCTTCTCAAAAAGATGATTGGAGTCTTTTAAGCTTTTTACTGCGATTCCGATATGCTCTACTTTTTTAAACATGTTTTTCTCTTAAGAGGGTTTTCGTTTACAAAGATAATCATAATAGGCGGAGACCATGACAAATGGAGTCAAATTCAATGATCGTCGTGTTTGAAGTATATTTACAAACCTTTTTTCAGCAATTATCGGTAATGAAGACAAGATCAACTGAATCTGTCTTTTCGTCAATTCAAAGG
The DNA here is from genome assembly GCA_020832375.1 of Cyclobacteriaceae bacterium. GTDB lineage: Bacteria > Bacteroidota > Bacteroidia > Cytophagales > Cyclobacteriaceae > JAFIEW01. The sequence goes on along the minus strand of JAFIEW010000028.1, from coordinate 208 downwards.
AAGTAAAAACAATTCAAATTTATTGGGAAAGTATGATTTTGATATTCCTGATCGTATGAGCACAACATCCCAATAAAGTTTTAATCAAAAATATCATTTCCGTCCAACAAAAAAACCACCTTTCAAAAGGTGGTTTTTAACTTATTATATCAGTGTCCCGTCCTAAAATAGCGTTACACAAAAAGTAAAGTTATGAAAGAAAGAAAAG